>JAFDJC010000174.1 GCA_019307665.1 Deltaproteobacteria bacterium
AAGAGCATGGTTAATCTGGAATTGATAAAAAGAAAAATAGAACTTATTCAACGTGACCTTGAAAGATTGATTGAATTTAAGGATTACGCCTTTGATGAAATAGCTAAAGATTATCTTAAATATGCTGCGCTAAAAAATTTTTTTATGGAAATTATTGGCCGGGGTATTGATATTAACGAGCATATCATATCCAAACTCGGCGAAATAGAGGATTCGTCACCGGTGGATTATACTGAAACATTTTTATATCTTTCCAGATTGGAGATCCTTCCAACAAATTTTGCGGAAAAAATCTCAAAAAGTGCAGGATTCAGAAACGCCATTGTTCATAATTATAATGATCTGGATAAAAATATTGTGTATAAAACTGTGGGAGAAGCTGTAAAACAATATAGCGACTATTGCGGGTACATCCTTGATTTTTTACAAAAATATTCATAAGCAGAAACTCTAGGCTATCGAATTCTTTGAATTATAAAGTTTGATATCACGGTTGTTGATCCTTATCAGGTAACAATCCAAAGAGCACGATTTGAAATCCTGTTGATGATATAACGGGAAACACTGCCCATGAAAAATGCCTTGTTAACTCCACGCCTGCCGACAATCACCGTACCGTAATTTCCTTTCAAAGCATAATCGAGTATGGTCTTACCGGCACGTCTGCCTCCCTTGACGGTTTTCATTTCAACCTGGCCTTCCGAAATCCCAACGTCTTTAAACTTTTGTTTTGCATGGGGATAAAATTGTTCGATACATGCCTTGTCACCACGGGCAACGATTTGTTCCAACTCCGGGTTGGGTTCTTTATCCAGGTTAAAATTTCGAGTATCGCTTGTAACATGTAATAGGGTTAAATGAGCTTCGGGGTTATTTGAAACCATGAAACTAACGTGATCTATGGCGCTCAGAGAACTTTCAGAGCCATCAATGGCCACTAAAATTTCAGTGGAGGTGATGTCACCATCGACCAGCCAAACCGGAATGACCCGTGAATGTTCCAACACATTGGAGGTTACGCTTCCCACATACATCTCTTGAAGGCGTGACAACCCCCTGCGACCGACTACAATGGCATCAAGATTTTGATCTTGACCAAAATCAATAATATCTTTTCCCAAACCCAGCCTTCTTGTTCGGGTTACTGTTTCAATCCTATCGGACTCAATCCCCATCCGCACCATTTCATCTTTATACTTCTCAAGCAGCGCAAGAGCAGATTCTGTATTTTTTTTTACTACGCTTTCCAGCTTGCTTTGCGCCGGTAAGCCTTTCTGAGCTTCCTCTTTTAAAAAAAGGGAGATCATCGGCTGAACATTAAAGAGAACGTAATGCAAATTTTTAACGAAAGAAGATACATTAACGGCATAGTGAATCGTGTTTCTTGAGTGCCGCGAATCATCCACGGCCAGCAAAATTTTCTTTTCCATCTTTTTCTCTCCTAGCATGTTTTATTCTGCCTTTTAAAACCTGGTCCTCTGGGCCAGGTTCTTTTGTATTATTCAAGATCTTCCATGATATGTTTTACAGTATCCTTAATAGATCTGCAATAGAGATCTTTCCCGTATAAGATTATTTCTTGTCTTATCACACGCGATACATTATAAATAGAATCAATTACACATTGATACATTTAGTAATGGTGCCATCGTTAAAAAAACCGGAGTCACACAGTTTCAGGCGCAACAGAAGCATATCAAAAGATATCACATGCCGTACCGGATTCCGGATATGGCAAACGGAGACATTATTATGAAAAAACTGCTTATTATTCTGGTTGTTTCAATTCTCTTTTCAATCGGTTGCCACAGCGATTCGGGTAATTACGTTGATCCTCTTGCCGAATTCAGATACTTCTCCAGAGATTTGATAGAACTTGTGAATGACCAAATTACTGTAGCCGGGCGTGGCTTTGCAGATCTTCCGACAGATGCACCAGTAGATGAAAAGGCAGCATATTTGATTGCAATTGCCGACCTACTTCTTTCACAACAATATTGCATACCCACCTATAACAGTATTGTTAGTTTTGAAATTCTGACTTTTTTCAACAATATCTACACTAATACAAACCAAGATATGACAATTAATGTATCAAATAACCAGTATGTGTCCTATTCGGACGACTTCATTGTAATTGAAGGTGTAATGGAAAAAGTCAGTGTCCAGTTTACCTATAATCCAGAAAGGGAAACCTGGCTTTTTATCGGAAAACGTGGTGGGGAGCTTAACGGGACTCCTCCCGATGATATCGTGCCCAGAGATGTTTGGATCAAACAGCAGGGTGCTGTTATCGATGGATCAACCTACTATGTAGCAACCGTATTTCACCTTGCAGAGGAAAATAACGGAATAACCCATACGACAAACGGTATCGTAACTTACGGCACATCCAATAACCCGGAATTTAAAATGGCCGGGGAACATGTAAGTTGCCAGTCTGGTTGCATAAATGAGGACAGCACTCCAATTTTTACAAACGGTATTACATCAGCATATGAAGACTGGGATGATTTTAAATATTATGGAATCACAACAATCGATTACGAAATTAGCGTGAACTGACGCACCGTATTTCTAATTTCCTAATTTGTATCATTTTTTACATGTGGCAATCATCCGGTTGTTCATAAACCCGTAGTCTCCTTTTAATCGGTGGGCTGAAAAGCCTTTATGGATTTTGATTTCACAAAAGCCAGCCTTATCAAGGAGTGAATGAATGCTGCTTTCATTATAGAGGCGAATAGAATAATTTTCGTCTCTTACTAAACCATTTGTTTTGCTTAAAACCATCTCCCGTGCGTGGATAGACCCGTTATGAAGTTCCCGTTGTCTGCATACTACCGTGTCATCCCCGATCTCGTGCCAGGCAATTGGATTAAATGATTTAAGAACATAATCCCCGTCCGTAATATCGACAAGAAGCTTGCCGCCGGGGCAGAGGAGGCGATTTGCCTCATTTATAATCAGGCTGTCGGCATTGTTGTCGTTGATATAACCCAGGGAGTTCCCCATGATGCAGACATGGTCAAAACTTTCTGTGGGGAGCTTTGTTCTTCTGGCATCAGATCGAATAATGTCAATTGAGATGTTGTTTTTCGCTGCATATGCTTTTGCCTGGTCGACCAGATATTGTGAATAATCGAGGAGCGTACAGTTTTTGTAACCCCTTGCAAAGAGTTCAAAGGAGTGTCGGCCATGCCCTCCGCAAAGATCGAGAATATTTTGATCTTTACTAATTGAAAGCAGTTCACAGACCAGATCTACTTCACGACATGTAATATTATCATCGCAGACTGAACGGGCATCCGTAAGAAGATAAATATCGTCAAAAAGGGTTTCCCACCAGTCTTGTTTGACATGAATACTCATAATTATGTCAGTTCCGCTCCAAAACCGAACAGACCGTCTGAAGCGATAATGGCAGGAGATCCGCCCCAGGGGTTCATTCTGGCTATTTCAAGTTCTTCTTCCTCTATCTTGACGATATCATCCAGTTTCCCGGAAAGCCACATGCTCTCCATTGTACAGCAGTCGGACCATAATTGTTTGCAATAGTCTTCAAGGGCTTGAATCTGTTTTAATGTTATCAGACGCGGCCTTAAAGCTATACTGATCGGGCCCAGAAGATATGTAAAATCAAAATCAAGGGCCATTCTTTTCTGCATCTTGAGCGCTTCCTCTATTTCGCCATAATCGGCAGACATGATGGCATCATTGACCTTGTTGACTGCATCGCGGACAGACATATCCGAATTCAGGACGGCAATCGGCTGAACACCGCCTCCGCTCCCGACATTTGTAGGAACGCCTCCGATACGTCCAAGGAAACCGAAAAGACCTTCAGGACCTGTCAGGCATCTGAAATCTGTTTGAAATTGTTCAAGAAAAATTTCACCGTTTTTTAATACCGGTATTTCTTCCGCCCATATGTTAAGGGGAATTTTTTCCTGCACTATATATTCTTCACCTCGAAGGGCACGCTCCACAGCTTCATCGGCACTAGAATTGACAACCCCCACCCGGACTCCATGCCCGGAATAGCCTCTCTCGGGTTTTAATACAAGATTGTCCCAGTTGGATCGTGTCCATTCTATAAGGTCGCTTATGGGTTCCCCGTTAGGTCCCTCAGTACTTCTTGAATAAAACTGTCTGGTCCATGGTGTCCGTTCAACAATTTCTTTATGAAAATGCCGGCTAAAGCGGCCTTTAATAATTTCATACATACTTTTGACATTTATCGGCTCAGTACCACGCGGATTGATTACACGCCCTTCTTTCACAGCCTGCAGGACCGGGTCTAAGCCCTGTTTTCTATGCAATGCAATCAGGACATCTGTATTGAAATCCATAAAGATTGTTGAGACAGGTGTTCCTTTCCAACAAACTTTGCTGTTTTGCATTTCCAGTTCATGTGGCGCCATAAGGCCGCCTGAAATTCCATCTATTGAATCAAGGTGTTTGGCCAGGTTTTTGTTTTCCGTAACGTCTTCGAGCGTCTCTTCTTCAGCAACAACGGCAATAAGGCCCGGGTTGGCTCCTTCTCTGGTCCTGTGTGCTTCAACAAGCATATCGACGAATCCGTTCACAGGAAAAAGTGTCGGATGGTCAAAGTCCAGATTAATCCCGGACGGACTGATCTTTTCGATTTTTTCCCAGACAGCTTTTCCGATAATTTGAGTAATCCTCTGGTAATCCCAGCCGCCAGGGCTTCCTAAATTCCATTCAGAATGATATCCGACAAATTCTTTCAATTTTTACTCCTTGCCTGTTAGTTCGAAGTTTTTTCCATACGTTTTTCAATCAAGTGAAAAGGGAGCTCCCCGCCTTTCAAAAGGACATCATGAAATTTTTGAACCCCGAGTCGGTGGATATGCCTCTTTTTAAGCTCCCTGATTTCATAACTGCCAAGACAGTAACAAAGCTGATAGCCGGGATTAAGACGAAACCTGTTGATTTGTCCGTTCGCTTCTTCCCTTGAAAACCCGGTAGTTGTTAATAACCTTACAGCATCTTCCCTGTCAAGCTTTCCTGTTGAGATGCCTGCATCGATCTGACAACGTGCAGCCCGCCAGAGCCTTCTCCTGAAGTCCACCAACAGGTCGTCGGGATGCGCAACATAGCCATAATCCGCCAGCATTGTTTCAGCGTATGTAGCCCATCCTTCGTAGAACAAAGGGGACTCTATCTGCCGCCTGACAGGATTTTCGAGTTTTCTTCTGATGCTGTCCAGGAGAAAGTGGCCTGGAACTGTTTCATGGGCTGTAAGAAATTTGTATTCTCGATGCAGCCGTCCTTCAAGGCGCTTTGCGGCTTCCGAGTTGTTTTGATCAAACCGGTTGGTTGTAATATAAAAAAAATCCTTTTCCTTTTCATCTGCTGTCAAAGAAGCTCCAAATGATGCAGAACCCCTAATTGACCTGAGATATAACGGCGTTTCAGTAATAACCAGACCGGCATATTGGCTTTTGTTTACCAGGCCGTTTGTTTCAAAGAAGCTGCATACATTTTCAGCTTCCTTGCTGTATCTGGAAATGATGCTGATATCTCCCATATCATTGGGGGAAGTGTTTTGATACAAAACTTGCCAGGGGATGTCCGGGTTGATTTTTCTTCCCGTATCTTCAAGGTTTTTTAAATTGTCATTCCAGTCATCCACCGCAATTTGAAAGATATCGTCTAAAGATTTGGCAGACATGAAGTGCTCCCTTATGCAGGCATCAAGCGTGTCAGAAGAAAAATGACTGTCAGGGGAAGGTGTGTTGGACAATAAAAAATATCTAAAAGCATCAACAGCATCAATAGCTTTTTTAATGCCTTGCTCAAATAAAACGTCCTGGTCCGTCCCATGAAAAAAAGATGCAACCGTGTTTTTCAGATATTTTTTACAATCGGTTGTCATCGAGACTGCATGTTCAAAAAAAGATTCAGGTATTAAAGACAGGTTGGCCACTCCTTGGCCTAAAAGATCCGGTATCGCATGCAAACGGCTCGACACACGATCAATAATTTCTTTTGATGACTCGGAAGGCCTGTTAAGCGCATGGTCAAGTCCTATAAAAGCTACTTTTAAGTAGAGGAGGGGGTTGTTTCTAAAAGATTTTTTCTTTTCGATCTCTATCAGAGTTCCCGAGATATTAGCGATAAGCAGGTCGATATCGATTTTCTTTTCAAAAGGTATATCTTTGCTTTTATCAAGCATTGAGAGCTCATTACGAAACTGCTTTAACTCATTAATTGTATTTTTTATCGACCCGGCTTCAAGGTTGTCTATTTTGTCGTAATACTTTGCTGCTGCCTCTGCCATTGGCAGAAAGTGAAATTCATCACTTGCACACATCACCGGAAAACGTTTTGCAACAAATTCAAAATAACGATTTGCAAGCCGTGTTATCATTAAATCCACCAAAGAAATCCACCAAAAAAATTTACTAAAGCCCGGTCAGGTCCAAAAGGTTATTGTTATTCAGGTGTTGCAAATATATAGCAATATCGAGTATTGTGACTTTTTATTTTTAAATGTCAATAATATCTTGAAAGAAACTTTGGATTATTAAAAAAAGATAATAAGATGGTAATTATGACTGAATTCGCATTATACGCATATGTTTTTATTTTCGGATTGTGCATCGGCAGTTTTTTAAATGTATGTATTTACAGGTTGCCTGAAGGCAAGTCTTTTGCAATGTCACGTTCGGAATGCCCGGCCTGTGGCAATATGATTCGTTTTTATGATAATATCCCTGTACTGAGCTACTTGATACTGAGAGGCCATTGTCGTCATTGCAAGGTTTCAATATCGGTCAGGTATGTATTTGTAGAGCTTATAACAGGCTTCTGCGCTATCTGTACATTCGTTATTTTCATTGATATTGATCACAAGATTATTCCAGACATCATAACCAAACCCGGAATTCCCATTTGTTTTATTGCATCTTTTGCTTTGGCTTCCATGACAATGAAAGCATCAATTATAGGAATTCTTGCCGGTGGCGGAAGTCTTTTTTTAGTTGCATGGGTTTACAAACTGATTACTAAAAGAGAAGGTATGGGAAGAGGGGATATCAAGCTGCTTGCCATGATAGGGGCTTTGATCGGATGGAAAGGTGTTCTCTTTACCATTTATGCTGCATCTGTGGCAGGAACATTGGTGGGGATACCGGTTATATTGCTGAATAAAAAGAATTTCAGGTTTGCCATTCCTTTTGGCCCTTTCCTTTCA
>JAFDJC010000019.1 GCA_019307665.1 Deltaproteobacteria bacterium
ATGGACCTTGTGCAAGAATTGAAATTATTAACAATAAGAACTTGGATGAAGTCATAAATTTATTAGTTGAAATTCAAAAATAATAAATCAACTCATATCGTGATTTCCTTTGGAAGTATGAAATTTCCAGAGGAAATAATTCTGAGATCGGCAAATCAAACATCCTAAAAATCAGGCTTCCCGAAAACTGGGTATATATCTTTGCTATCGCTCTCCACGCCAACAAAAACAAACCTTTAGATACACAAATTATATCTCACTCCACACAATAATCAAAAACAATCTCATTCTCAAGCAAATGATTCCTGACCCTTTCAATACCTCCTGAATCATGACAAAAGAAAAACTGATAGAAACAATCCAACGATTACTAAAGACCGATGTCGATCTGAACTTCCTTATGGAACTCAAGAAGAATGATCTGGAAACACTGTTGGCCTCTATCAGAGACAAAATAGATCAGTAAAATTACAAAAATAATATTTATCAATATATATCCTATGCACAGCCTTATACCCTTTCTAAAACCGAAAATTACTTAAATTTGGGCTTTTTTTAATGTGAGAAAAGGGCATTATGCGCTTTAATCACGATGGAAAAATCAAAATATAGGTTGGTCAAACTTAAAACCAATACTGTTCAGGATTTGAAGAGATTGATGAACCAAATGGGAAATGGGAGCCTTGATGCAGTTATAAATATAATGATCCGGAACATGGATGCTCGCCGTAATGATCTTAAAGAAGTTGGTTGGTGTATGGAGCCAAAGAGGTGATGTTTTTGAAAGGTGAGTTAGCACAAAAGATGACTGAGGGTTATATATTTTCTCAAAAAAAACAAAATTACAGTCCCTTGATTCAAGGAATCGGGGAGGCAAATAACCGCCCTTGTCTTTTTGATCCTTAACGGTATCGAAATTGAGGCTGATGAGGAAATGCTCGAGCAGATAGTGCGTGCAGTTTGCCAAGGGAAAAGCAGACAAGACTGCCATCATCCGTTTTAAAAGCATGCCATTGAAACCAGTTAGCATATGAGACTATACACTGGATTTAACAGAAGCAGCATTGGCCAAATGTTTTTTTATTGGATTCGGAATCTTCAAAACCTGACCAATGCGAAGTTTAGTATTTTGTAGGCAGTTCATCTGTCGAATCTTATGAACCGTTGTTCCGTACTTGCGTGCAATTGTCCAAAGCGAGTCACCTCTTTTCACATTATAGGTTCGCCTGCTTCCCAGAACGAGTTGACCCTCATTCTTTATTTTACTCTTATATATGTAAGTACTTCCCCGTCGAGGTATTTTTAATACCTTGCCTGCAACAATATAGCCACACTTTTGAATTTTATTCGCCCTGGCAATTTTTCTCACATTTGTACGATATCTTCTTGCAATAGTAGAAAGAGTCTCTCCTGGTTTTACCCGATGACGTAAAAAATCCCTTCTCGCAACCTTTGAGACAGGAATCTCTTCGATGTTTGCAAGAAGTAGTGCCCCCCTCTTTTTAGGTACTCTTAAAAAGTACTCCTTATCAGGTAAAATTTTATAGCGCAGTTCAGGATTTAATTCCACGAGCACCTGCTCAGAAACACTCATGCTTTTAGCAGCATCTTCCAGTTGAATCTGTTTGCGAATTGAAATAGACTCGTATTCCAGAGGCGGATCAACAGAAATTTTATCCAATCCATATTTCTCAGGATGATTGACAATGTGAAGACACGCAAGAAATCTTGGGACATATCGCGCTGTTTCTCTTGGTAGTTTTTCATATAAATCCCAAAAGTTATCAAGGTAATTCACATTCTGCCCCCTGATAATCCGAAGCACCCTACCCTCGCCGCAATTATATGCTGCCAAAACCGTTGACCAATCTCCAAATAACCGGTGAAGTTCTTTTAAGTATGCGATTGCCGCTTTTGTGGCTTTTAGAGGATCTAATCGCTCATCAATATAGGTGTCACGTTTGAGTCCGAATTTATATCCGGTTGATGGAATGAACTGCCATAATCCTAATGCCCTAGCTTTTGAAAGTGCCTGAGCTTTAAACCCACTTTCAATAAGTGGAAGCCAGGATAATTCAACAGGCAGCCCGGCTGCCTTTATTTCAGATACAATCTGTTTTCGGTATTTACCGGAACGTTTATACGATTCGATGAAGAACCGTTTTTCTCTGCCAATAGTAAATGAATCGATCTCAGCCTGAGTATACTTATTAAGGGTGATCGGAATGGCTCTATGGGGTCCTATAACAACAGAACTTCGAGAGGCATAGATCTCCAGGATACGTTTTGATATCATAAATCGCAGATCCTCTTTCTGCTGTATTAATCCCGGCAAATTATCTGTATCAACCTTCACAATTAAGATATATGCACGATCAAGCATTTCCAGTGCTTCATCAAGATTGCCTTTTTGCCGCAGTTCCTGGGATGTCTGGCAATATTCAAGAGCCTCATCCAGTACTACCTCCGGTTTCTGAAGTTTTGATACTTTTTTCGATAAGTTTATGGTGATTGCAGCATTTTCGACAAATGCTTCCGGGATATCTTTCAAACCTGATTGAGACGATATTTTTCCATTCCGGGTGATATCCGAATTATCTGAGTTCAGGTCGGTTGTTTTCATCATTTCTGTGTCTTGATCTCTATTCGGCCCAATTGGATTATTATAAAACGTTTGAGCACAGCCACTTAAAATAAAAAAAATGAAAATGAATAGAAATAATATTCGAGAATATCTCATGGGAAACGAGCCTCCACTATATTAATACCAATCCTGAAATCCAGAAAAACCGTTTCTCCAATGCTTCTTGTGAATTCTAACAAAAGAACGGTTGTTTTCGTGTGTTTGATATAAATTTTTTATAGTACAACATGATGTAAAAAAAGTTTTGAGACGAATGATTATCTTCCCAATTCCGAAAAATGCCATTGATAGAAACACCTGTATACAACTTGAATTGAATGGTAATGGAGCTAAATTAGTTTGTAAGGTATATATTCTTTTTATCATTTTTGTTCTTTCTGATTATTATTTGTAATTATGACATATCAAGTTTCATGCCATGAATTGCATGATGCATCTCCAATGTTGCACAAATCAACATCCACGCAACGCAAGCACGCAGATCTATTTAAAAATCATTATGTTATAGTTTGACAACTATAAATGAGTAGGCGTGTGGAATTTTTAATTTTTTTTAAACTTGTTTTCTAAAAACGTCAGAGGGTAAACTTTTTTATTATGGATGTATGAAAAAATTAACATTTAAAACGGTCCGGTTTTTAGGGGTAAGACCAACATGCAATTCACAATTGACAAATAATTTATTATGTATATACTAAGAGGTATATACAAAGATAATTTAGCAACATGTCAACATAGGCGAATTTATGCTAAATAAGGATCACTATTATGTCAATGACGAGAGTTTTTAAATCAGGGAATAGTCAGGCGGTAAGGTTACCAAAAGAATTTTCAGTCAAAAGCAAAGTTCTCGAAATATTCCGTCGTGGCGACGAAATTGTACTCAGGGAACCGGCCAAAGGATTGACTCGGGCTTTTGAACTCTTAACCAACCTCCCTGACGATTTTCTTGCTGACGGTCGTCGTGATGATCAGCCCCAACATAGAGATGGTTTATGATGTCCACCCGTTACCTGTTGGATACCAATATATGCATTTATATTCAGCGTCAAAAGCCTGTCAAGATATTAGCCCATTTTGAAAAGCTTAAGCCTGGCGACGCAGCAATTTCAGTTATTACATGGGGAGAATTGCTGTATGGGGCAGAAAAAAGCCGACAACGCAAAAAAGTTTTGTATTTGCTTGAAGAGTTTAAAACCATCATTCCGGTTTTGCCAATGCCGGAGAATGCCGGAAAAATATATGGCGCCATTCGTGCATTATTAGAGTCCAAAGGAACACCTGTAGGCAACAACGATTTGTGGATTGCAGCGCACGCTAAGGCGGCATCGCTTACAATCGTAACCAACAACGAACGAGAATTTAAACGTGTACCCGGCTTGAAAGTCAAGAATTGGATAAGTTGAATTGGGTTTTTAGTTAAGTGTAATTGTTATTGACACAAAATTAATTTTCTGAGATAGAATTATTTTTGAATGCACCATAAAAGTGCTGCCAATCGCCAAAATCGCCAAGGGTGAGCAATCAGTGATCGACCAAATAATGTGAAGGAGAAATACTATGAAGGTTATAATTACCAAACAGTGCATGGGAGACCGAAACTGTAACGATCTGTGCCCGGACGTGTTCGAGTACGATGAGGATGAATTAAAATCAACTGTTAAATTCGACGAAATTCCTGAACAATACCATGCAGCTACCAGGCAAGCAATGGCGGAGTGTGGCGCTCAAGCTATAGAAATTATTGAAGATTAAATCGTAACTCTCATGTAAGCCCCTTATAATATCATATGTTTTTCAAGTGACTTACCTGATTATCAAAAGTGGCAATAAACCCTAAGAATTTTAAGTGAATTGTTGCAAGGGAGGAATCCATGGGCAAATTTAAAGAAAGTCAGACAGCGAAAAATCTTTTAATCTCACATGCATTTGAAGCCCAGGCCAATGCTCGTTATCGTTTTTTTGCCAAGAAAGCGAAAACTGATGGTTTTGTTCAGATTGCAAATTTTTTTGCAGAAACAGCTGAACAAGAATTTGAGCATTCATTGCGGTTTTTCAAATTCTTTAACGGTGGTGAACTTGAGATTACAGCCAGTTTTCTTACCGGAGTCATCAAGGGCACTTACGAAAACCTGCTTGCCTCCGCTGAGCTTGAAAAAAAAGTTGGGGTAGCCATGTACCCTAAATTTGCTCAGATTGCTCGAGATGAACAATTTCAACGTGCGGCTGATTTATGGGATGCCATTACCATAGCAGAGCTCCAACACGAAAAAAGCTTTCTCAAACTGGCCGACAATATTCAGACAGGGAATGTGTTTAAACGTAATAATAAGGTTATCTGGCGTTGCGGTAAATGTGGTTATCTCCATGAAGGAACGCAGGCACCGGATAAATGCCCGGCATGTGTCCACCCCATCGATTTCTTCGAGATTATGTGCGAACCTTGGTAATTCAGATTTTCACTGACTGGGGGCGTGTTTTTTTAAGATCTAAAGTTGACAATCCCGTCACTCCGGCGAAAGCCGGAGTCCAGAAACTGTTGAAATGACTGGATAGCGCAAGCTTCACTACGTGTCCGGCCTTCGCCGAATGATGTAGTTGCTACGGGTATGTAATTTGTCATTGACAAGACAATAAAAATCCTATTTAAATTTATATAGTTAAAGATGATGCAAATCGCTGATTGTATGATAAACAGAACTGTATAATAACCTGTTCGGTTTCTAAGTAGGGTTTTAGTATGAAAAAATTACTATTGTTGAGCCTTTTGAGTTTGCAATTTCTTAATTCCATTTCCTGGGCAGAAGAAAAAAAGAAAGAAGATCTTTACTCACAACTGAATCGGACTATAGTTAGGCTGGAACATATTGAAACTATAGGTCAAGAAGGTTCCGATAAAAAAATTACAAAAAGCAATCCGGATGGAACAGGTTTTTTTGTTGCCGGCGAGGGAAAGCTTTTTATCGTTTCAGCTAGGCATGTTGTTGAGCAACCCTATGATCTTCATGCAAGAGTCGAATGTATAAATATCATCTCCAATCAAAAGGAGGTTATTCTTCTAAAGCTTAAAAGAAATAATTGGGTATTTCATCCTAAACGTGTTGACAAGGATAGCCATTATGTGGATGTCGCGGCAATGAGGATTAATTGGATAAAGGATAGATCAATAAAACATTTTAATTATCATCAAGAGCATTCAGGAAACAATGACAAAAATCATTTACCGGAAAATGACCCCGCCCCCCCCAGAAGCATTCTTGTTTTTGGTTTCCCAATGGACATAGGCTTTGAGCTCATCAAACAAAGACCGTTTGGACGCTCTGGTATTATATCAATGAAAACCGGAAAGAAATTCCTAAAGATGAAGATCAATGGAAAAAATAAATTAGCAGAAGAACGATGCTATATAATTGACGCTAAAATTTTTCCTGGAAATAGCGGTAGCCCAATAATAAATCAGACTTCATTCACAGATTTAAAACTTCAGTTATTGGGTTTGATAAGCGCATCAAATTTGAAGATGGATTTTGCAATTGCAGAGCCTGTATCTAGAATACGTGAAACTATCGATTTGGCAAAAGATCAGAATGTGGAAAATATAAATTTCTGGATCCTAATCAAAAATGAATAGTACCGGACCAATGACTACCGTGGACCCGGATCACTTGCCGCAGAGTCATGCTTTAGCAGTAACAAAGTTATCAAAGGACTATATTGTGTTTTTTTATTGCAATTCGATATAAGGAATACTAACGCATGAGTTTAGAAACGAAAATTGACATTTTAAATCTTTTCTTATAGTTCTTTTCCTTAAACCAATAGAAAATAAAAGTGAATTGGCTTGAAAAATCCGCTTAGAGGCTCCGGGAGCCCTTTGCAATATTATCATTCGAGGAGGAATGATGTCATTAATGAAATATGAAATAGACGGACAGGTAGCAATCCTTACCTGGAACAGTGGAGAAAATCGATACAACCCCGACTTTTTAAAAACTCATCTTAACACCATGGCAGAAATCGAAGAAAAAACCGACGCCCGCGTGCTTGTTGTTCGATCTGCCCATGAAAAAATCTGGTGCAATGGAATCGATCTAGATTGGCTGGCTCCGCTTGTATTTGAGGGAGACAAAGAACCTATAAAAAAATTCTTCTTCCAACTAAATGATTTTTTCCGGAGTTTTCTTACCAGCCCTTTGATTACGTTAGCTTGTATGAATGGCCACACATTTGCCGGTGGCGTCATGGCAGCTTGCACCTGCGACTATCGTTACATGAGAAGCGACCGTGGATTTCTCTGTATTCCTGAAGTGGACCTGGGCATGCGTTTTCTTCCCGGCATGCTGGCCATTTTGAAAAATTCCATCCCCGGCCACACCATCAAAGATATGGCACTTTCCGGCAGGCGGTTGACGGCAGAGCAGTGTCTGGCTGCAGGCATTATCCAGAAAGCGTGTCATATGGACGAATTGCTGGATGAAACGCTGGCTTTCGCCGGAACACTAATCAAAGAGCGTGCCGTAGTGGCTGCCATCAAAAGGGATCTGTATTCTGAAGTGCTAAGAGTGATGGACATTGAAGACCCAGTGGTTATTCACGCAGGCGAGTGGAGTGTTTAAGATCGTTCCTGTCTTGTAAACTGAACAATGCCTGATCGAATGTGGAAATTCTTGAAGGTGTTGCGGTAGTTTAAGGACAAGTTATGAATGAACGAAATGTCAATGCTGAAAATATCAAACAAAGTTACTATCCCAAATGCTGAAATCGAATTTCATGCCATTCGTGCCCAAGGCGCAGGCGGTCAGAATGTCAATAAAGTTTCATCGGCTGTCCATCTGCGCTTTGATATCAAGAAGTCCTCACTTCCAAAACTTTATAAAGAAAAACTATTGGGGCTCAAGGATCAACGTATTTCAAACGATGGCGTTATTGTAATCAAGGCACAAAAGTATCGTACTCAAGAAAAGAATAAAGACGATGGCTTGGATCGATTGCAAAATTTAATAAAAAGCGTGATGGTTCAGCACAAACATAGAAAGGCAACAAAACCTACCAGAGGCTCGGAAAAGAAACGCCTGGATAGTAAAACTAAGCAAGGTCGATTAAAAGCATTGCGAGGAAAGGTCGATTCCGGCTAATTGTATAATCATCACACTTAAATTTACAAACTCAAACCCAGTGTCCACTTTTGGGGGGAAGAATCATTGTTATCTCTCCTTGTAAAATTAATCAAATTTGACTTTTTTTACATTATAATCTAACGTAATATTCCAATTAATCTTTTATGCATATCTGTGAAAAAAGTTGAAGGTTAATGAATAATGTTATGTTTTAAATAGACCATAGAAATTTATAATACTAGCAAGGAGAAATTGAGATGGCCGACAAGGGGAAAAAAGATAAAGGCAAGCGAGAAGAACAGAAAAAAGGCAAGCATTCACTCAAGGAGAAACGGAAACAGAAAAAAGATAAAAAAAATAAATAGTCGATGCGCCGGAGACCACATTCAACCTCACGTCCTATCTTTGTTATCACTACACCGTAGCGCTTAAAAACCCAAACAATCAAAGATTGTTTCTGCAAAACGCATAATGCGATCAATTAGTGTATTGCGATCTCCATTCTGACTGCTTACCATCATACAGGGTTCTGTTAATTTGTAAGAAAGGTTGAAAAGATTGGGTTATTATAAGGTGCATTCAATTCCTTGACACACAATTGTATCTTGAATATAAAAAGACAACTGAAACCAATCAAAACGCCCCTGCAGAAAAAAGGAAAGACATCAAATGAGCATTGAAACAATAAAATCTTTTTTTGACCATCACCAGCTTATTGGCCAAACTCTCTTAATCTGCGGTGTATTATCATTAAGTTTTATTTCTTATTTTATTACAAAACACTTCATAATAAAGGCCTTATCAAGCTATATTAAGAAAACAAAAACCAGGTTCGACGACATTCTGCTGCAAAAATCAATTTTAAGACAGTTATCCCTAATAGCTCCTTTGGTTATTATTTTCAGTTTTTCACATGTTTTTCCATTGGCAGGAGATCTGATAAAAAGAATTACTGTTGCCCTTATTTCATGGCTGGTCTTAATAACAGTGGGTTCTTTGTTAACAGCTCTGAATGAACTGTATCTAACCCTTGAGATATCAAAAAACCGCCCTATTAAAGGCTATATTCAGGTCGCAAAACTCATACTGTATTTAGCAGGCGCAATTTTCATTATCAGTACCCTTCTAGGGCGTTCACCCTTGATAGTATTAAGCAGTTTCGGCGCATTAACAGCAGTGCTTCTTGTAATATTCAGGGATACAATTCTTTCCTTTGTTGCAAGTCTCCAAATCACATCAAACGATCTTATCAGGGTCGGAGACTGGGTGGAAATTCCCAAATACGGAGCTGACGGTGATGTCATTGATTTTGCTTTGCATACAGTAACAATCCAGAACTTTGATAAAACTCTTACGATATTACCAACGCATAAACTTATTGAGGAATCATTTAAAAACTGGAGGGGGATGAAGCAAAGTGGTGGCAGGCGTATTAAACGATCCATCAATATTGACATGGAAAGTATAAAATTCTGTGATGACCGGATGATTGACAAATTCAAAAAGATTCACCTGATAGCTGATTATACTAAAATCAAAGAGGAAGAAATTGCAAACTTCAACAAAGAAGCTGGTATTGACACAAGCGTTATGGTCAACAGACGAAGGATGACAAACATTGGGACGTTTCGGGCTTATGTTAAAGCATATCTTGAGAATAATAAAAAAATTCATAAAAATATGACTTTTTTGGTGCGTCAGCTTCCACCTGGCTCAAATGGCCTTCCTTTGGAAATATATGTATTCACGAACGATACGGTATGGGCCAAATATGAAGAAATACAATCGGATATTTTCGATCATATTCTTGCAGTTATCCCGGAATTTGAACTTCATGTTTTCCAGAACCCCACCGGCAGAAATTTTGAACGATTGTCTTCTTCCTGAAAAACAGAAAACTTGTTTAAAATGAAAAAAATAAAGCTTAGAAAAATGTTTGATAAAAGGGGCTCATAGGAGTCAATGTTCTGTCGCAAACATATGTGGCGGAATTACCTGAACACCTTGTTTATATGGGTATGGCGAATCTACCGGTGCTACGATCCAGACCTCATCAATTTCCAGGTCATTTAATGCATTCCAGAAACTGCGCTTGACATCGGGTGAAGTGGAAACCTTTATTTCAACGGCAATCCTGCGCTGCCCCTTTACAAGAATCAGATCGATCTCAGCACCAGATGCACTGCGATAGAAATACGACTTCCAATCAGGATATGCGGCCACAATATTTTCAATCACAAAACCCTCCCACGATGCGCCATAGACTGGATGTCCCAAAAGATCATTGTGGCTCTGGATTCCCAAAAGGGTATGTAGCAGTCCTGTGTCCCGCAAAAAAATTTTGGGTGATTTAACAAGACGCTTTTTTAAGTTAGCGTGATATGGCTGAAGCACCCGCAATACATAAGTCTGCTCCAATAAAGCCGTGTAGGAATTTATAGTATGGTGGCTAACGCCCAGCGATTCGCCAAGGTTGGAGCGATTTAAAAGCTGCCCATGGATATGGGCGCACATCTGCCAAAAACGGTCAAGTCTACGGGCCGGGATGTTAAATCCCAGTTGTGGAATATCCCGCTCGAGAAAAGTACGTATAAAATCCTCCCGCCACTCGTAACTGTCTGTTTCATTATTTGCCAGATAACTCCGAGGGAACCCTCCCTTTAACCAGAGACTTTGCCGGGTTTGTGAGGCAGGCGCCTGATCTATCTCTCTAAGCGAAAACGGGGTCAACTCGACAAACGCGATCCGACCGGCAAGGGTTTCCGAAGTTTGTTTTATAAGATCGGGGGATGCTGAACCTAAGATTAAAAACTGTCCGTTTTCTCCATTGCGATCGATTTTCGATCGCATCTCTGAGAATATCTCCGGCACACGTTGGATTTCGTCCAGGCAAATGAGCTGTTCGTCATTAAGATTGAAAAACGCTTCGGGGTCCCGCAGTTTGTTCAAATCAGCACGACGTTCCAGGTCCAGGTAAACGGCTTGATCTACATCGGCAATGATAGTACGAGCCAGTGTGGTCTTGCCGCACTGACGGGGACCTAGTATGGCTACAGCCGGCATGACTTCAAGCTTATGCCGAATTTTTTCTGTTATTGCACGCGGGATAAAATGCTTCATAATGGAACTATAACTTCCGATTTGCATAATGTCAAACCAAAAAGATAGTTTTGTCAAAAAAAGATGGTTAAGGGTTCGCGAGCCCTAAGGATAAATGCTCCCAAAATAAAATTGTCAATTTTTTGTTCTTTGAAAAATTGAAGCCTGCATTGTAAAGAACAGGACTTTCCCCAAAAACAGAGTTTAAGCATTGGCAAACGTATTAAATTCGGGCGTTGAGCCGGATTAGCAAGTGGAAAAGCCATTTTTTGATAAATTTTTAGGAAATTTTCAAAATATTTTTGTAAGACGATAAAATGGATGACGGGTGATGCCGGCAACTCGTTGCCGGCATCCGAAGGACAAGAAACTATCCAAAAAAAAGTCTCTGCCGATACATTCCCTTTCTCTTTTTAAAACCAACCAGTATTCAAACTGTTCTTTGTTGTTTTGAAAATGAAATCACCATTATTTATGAAAGAGCTTTAGCTCTGATCAATATATCACTATTCAAAATCGGATATATAAATAGTGCTCTCATTTGAAGAGCTCAAGGAAGTTCAGCATCCCTGGGGTTTATATTGATCTTTGCTGTTACCAAACCCTTAATTTGCGACTTCCTTTGCCGATCAACAAGGCAGGATTAACTGCTATAATACAAAATGCCATATTTTTTTAGGTTCATCAACCTTCCGTTTTTGCTATAAGTGAACAAAGGCTTCTTGTGCTGGCGCACCCAGACAAAATTTGTCTGGGCCACCCAAACGTGTGCTATCCATTCCTTTTTTAAGTGAAAAAAAATTGGGGAAAATCCAGTGTAAAGAAAGCTTGATTTTATTTCAGCTAACTGGCATTTTAAAGACTTAAATAACATTTAACAATATATCAGGGATTTCACAGTGATTATACAACAGGCAAGAGAAGTTCTGAAAACAGAAGCTGAAGGCATTTTGAATTTAATCGACAATATTGACATTAATTTTGTAAAAATGGTCGATTTGATATGCAAATCAAAGGGCCGCCTGATTGTAGGAGGAATAGGAAAATCAGGAATTATCGGTCAGAAAATAGTCGCCACATTAAACAGCACCGGAACCCGGTCCACATTTCTGCACCCGGTTGAAGCAATGCATGGAGACCTTGGAATGGTTGGCAAAAACGATATTTTCATTGCACTTTCCAGCAGCGGTGAAACCGAAGAGCTAAACGCCCTTCTCCCCAACATCAAACGCATTGGATGCAAAATCATTGCGTTTACCGGCAATTTTGATTCGACTCTTGCACAGCACAGTGATATTGTAATTAATGTTCGGATCGACAAAGAAGCATGTCCTTTGGGACTTGCGCCGACCACCAGTACAACCGCGCTGCTTGCCATGGGGGATGCCCTGGCAGTAACTCTTATCAATAAAAAAGAATTTAAGCCGAGTGACTTTAAAAGATTCCATCCCGGAGGTGCTTTAGGCAAACGTCTCACCCTTAAAATTTATGACATCATGCTAACAGGCAAAATGATTCCTTCCGTTCATGATGGGACCCTTATGAAAGACGCACTAACCAAAATAGACGAGTATAATCTTGGCGTAACACTTGTTGTAAGCAAAAAGAATATACTTTCCGGTATTATTACGGACGGTGATATCAGGCGCTTTGTGCTAAAGGAGGAGTCGATCCTTGGGCATGCAGTTGAAGATATTATGACAAAAAATCCCCTTAATATACATCATGACAACCCTGTATATGATGCTCTCAACATCATGGCAAAACATCAAATTACGGTTTTGCCGGTGACAGATGCATCAGGTAATGTGAAAGGAATTCTTCATCTGCATGATATCCTCGGCAAAGGCGCATTTGAATTCACAGGAAAACCGGATTGATCGATAAAATTCAAAATTCAACTCAAAATTCAATATTGACTATTCATTCCTATTTATTATAATCTATGTACAATTTCTTTATAGGCAACACCTAACCTGGTCAAACCGAAACCCTCCGACCGCAAAACCTTGTGTGGCGGACAGGCATTTCATCTACTGGCAGGAGGTCACTAATGGAATTTGATAATATAGACACAAAAATTTTTACACTCGGCGACCCGAAAATAGACTCACCTATTCACAAAGAGCCTGATACAATAGATCGTCACTTTGTCTCAGACGATGATAAAGTACTTATTTATGTTAAAGAAAAATTGATAACCGCTATGTGGGACAAGGCATTAACACCGCCGGCATTTGAGCTGGCAGGCCCCAGAAGCAAAATATACTTCGATCCCAGTAAAATCAGATGCGGTCTAGTCACCTGTGGTGGATTATGCCCCGGACTTAATGATATAATCCGGGCAGTCGTGCTGGAGCTATATTACCGTTACGGCGTTCGAAATATTTACGGTATCAATTACGGCCTGCAGGGGTTTATCCCAAAATACGGCCATGATGTTATCGACCTGACGCCAACACATGTCGAACGTATTCTTGACATGGGTGGTTCGGTGCTGGGTTCGTCCCGAGGGCCCCAGGATATTGCTGAAGTGGCAGATTCTCTTGAAAGAATGAATATTGGAATCCTTTTTATGGTCGGAGGTGACGGCACATTGATGGCTGCCGGAAAGATAGCCGATGAAATTTTAGAAAGAAACCTTAAAATTGGTGTCGTTGGAATACCCAAAACAATAGATAACGACATTTATTTGGTTTCCCGATCCTTTGGTTTTGACACCGCAATCGATGTTGCGACACAGGCAATCAGGGGAGCCCACAACGAAGCCGAAGGATATCCTAACGGAATCGGCCTCATAAAACTCATGGGACGTCATTCCGGTTTTATTGCAGCAACAGCGGCACTGGCACAGCAGGATGTTAATTTTGTCCTGATTCCGGAGGTCGATTTTGAACTTGAAGGCCCCAACGGGTTGCTGACGAAACTCGAAAAGCGGCTTAAAAAAAGAAAGCATGCCGTAATCGTTGTTGCCGAAGGCGCGGGACAAAAGTTCTTTCAATCCGACAAGGAAGTAGACGCTTCAGGGAATATAAAATTGGACGATATCGGCCTGTTCCTAAAAGAAAAAATTAACGAATATTTTAAAGCCAAAAATATGGAAGTCTCTTTAAAATATATCGATCCCAGCTATATGATACGAAGTCTTCCTGCAAATGCGAATGATAGCGTCTTTTGTGGTTTTCTGGGTCGCGATGCTGTTCATGCCGGAATGGCGGGGAAGACAAAGTTGATCATTGGCCACTGGAACAATCATTTTGTCCATGTTCCAATAGAATCATCAGCCGGAAATCGCAAGTGTGTCAGTCCCCATGGCAAGTTATGGCGGACCGTTCTTGAATCCACCGGACAGGGAACGCTGGCGAATGAAACATGATGATGCCAAACACGATGATGACAGTCGAATAAAAGTCAAAAAATCATTTATTGTCATTACAGCGAAAGCCGTAATCCAGTTATTACATTGGCCTCTGGACTCCGGCTTTCGCCGGAGTGACGGGATTGGGATTTTTTTACGAAGCCATCTGATTTGACTTCAATACATCTCTAATAACATCTGCATGCTTTCCGGCTGCACCCATATTTGACAGTACCGCCTGCCTCGCAGACATACCCATGCCTTTAATCTTTTCCGGATCCTTTAAAAGGGCGATAATAGTCTCCGCCATCTCACGGCTGTTTTGGATCTGTATACCTCCCCCTGACTTTACGAGAAGGTTCCCGGCATCTGCAAAATCCTCTATTGAGGGGCCGAACAATACCGGCTTACCCCAAACAGCTGCTTCAAGTATATTGTGTCCTCCCTTGGGCACAAGGCTGCCTCCGCAAAAAACAACTGTGGCGACGCTGTATACATCCTGCAATTCTCCTATTGTATCCATAATGACAACAGATGAAATCCGTAAGCTGTTTCTTGCATCCAAATCGGTCCTTAATTGACAGCTGAGTCCCCTATTCCTTACAATTGATTCAACCGTATAGGCTCTCTCCACGTGCCTAGGCGCGATAATCAATTTCATATTAGGAGAATGCTTTAATATTTCTTCATAGACATCCAGAACAATTTCTTCTTCAGAAGTTCTTGTGCTTCCTGCAACAAACACATCGTCATCAGAGCTAAAATTAAAAAGCTTCATCATTTGCTCTTTTGTGCCGGGAACCATACGTTCAATCAAGGGGTCATATTTTGCATTTCCATTTACCTTCACCCGCTCCTCAGGCGCTCCCATTGAACATATTCGCTTTGCATCTTCTTCACTTATCATGCTGAAAGCACTCATCCTGACCAAGACCGCCCTGGTAAGAGAACGTATTTTCAGGTAATTATTAACGGAACGTACAGAAATTCTACCGTTTACCATTACGGTTTTTATTCCCATCCGGGTTGCTTCGTATAACCAGTTGGGCCATATTTCGGTCTCAAAAAAAATCATAATGTCCGGTTTGAAAAAACTGAGTGCCCTTTTGACAGCATAGACAAAATCAAGTGGGGCATAAATACATATAGAGGCTTTCCGGTTTAATTGCTGTTTGGCTATCACGTTGCCATGTTGAGTAGAAGTTGAGAAAATAATCATGGCTTCCGGATAGGAACTAAGAAGTGAATTGACAATGGAAATTGCAGCTCCTGCTTCTCCTACTGAGGATGCGTGCATCCATATCCTAAGCTGCTTTGATGATTCTTTAACTGGACTCCCCAAATAATACCCGAGACGCTCGGCAATGCTTCTATAGTGCTTGCGGGTAACAAATTGAAACAGAAAAAATATAGGGCCCACTATTGAATAAAGTGCAGAGGTTAATAAGCGATATGTCCAGTAAGCGATGTCCATGGGCTAAAAGGGTCAAATAATTACTAATATTGTTTAACGTTTAAATGCTATGAAGTATATTGTTTTTAAAAATTATGTTCGAGTTCTACAAATCTTCCACCGTATATTTTCAGGAGAAAAAGCTTTTTCAAGACATCTCCATCGGGCCCGAAAAGCGTCAGACCTGTTGCTCCCGAAAAAGGCTCCATATTAACCAGTTCGTTTTTTATTGACATCCTGAAGCGAATTTCCGGTTTGCTGATTATATTAAAAAGAATTATGGCCGTATCATAAGACAACGCCTCCAGGAAATCAGGTTCTTCCGCAAACATTGATCGATAATTATTAGCAAATTCATTTACTGCTAAATTTTCACTTTCTGCGAAAAAAATATCCGGCATTATCGCTCCTTCGACATGTTGTCCGGTCGCTGATATAAGCTTTTCCGAATGCCAGAGATTTGTCCCCAGAAGGCAGACGCCTGTAACATCATAATACGTTAGTTGAGGAAGGATAAGAGACGTTTTTTCGGGTCCTTCCGGAATGAACAGTGCATCGAAATCTACAATCGCCTCTTCCTCCAACGGCTTATTATCTGTCTTATAATCCTTTTCAGGTTCTTCTTTTTCTGTCCGCAAATCCTTAGGCACATCATAGTAAAGACCGGAAAGCTTTTTGATCGGCCCTGCAAAGTCTGAACTCTCCGGATCATAAGATTCTACACCGACAATTTCGCCTCCATATGCGACCACCTCATCCCAAAAGAGATTCATATATGTTATTCCATACTTCTCTTCCGGATAAAGAATAGCAAATCGTTCCAGGTTCAAATCGTTTATGGCATATGATACCGTAGTCTTAATCTGCATTTCAGGGGTCAGAAAATTTCTAAAAATATAGTCTCCGGTATCTGCGATACCATCTTTCTGGGTTAAGGTTATCATCGGTATGCCTTCTGCCTGCGCTACTTCAGCAGCAGCGTGTGCTGTAAGGACAGGTCCTATAATGGCCGCCGCTCCCTCTCTGGCCATCTCCAGAACAGCCTTTGCTGCTAGATCCGGATCACCTTTTGTGTCTTTAATGATAATTCGGATTGGTGTATCGGCATTAAGATATATATATTGATCAAGTGCAAGCTCTATTCCTTTAAGCGCTTTTCTTCCAAACGCTTCATATTTTCCACTTATTGGAAGCAGGCAGCCGATAGTATATTTTTCATAGTTGGATGATTCTTTATATATCTCAATCAACATGGCGGCATGTGGAACTTTCTCATCATTCTGGTAGTTCGAAATAAACTCGACAAGTGTTTCTATTGCCTTTTCAGGCTTTCCTTCAGCAGCATATTTCCGTCCCAGGGTATACATAAGAAAACCCTTCAACCTGCCGTCCTCTACCCTGTCCAATAGTGATACCGCTTCTTTTGATTCCATCCTGTCCAATATCTTACTAATCTTTTTAAAAGCCTTTGTTTCATCCTTTTGTTCTGTTGCGTTATACATATCCAAAAAAGCATAAGCAGCATGTTGATATAACTCCATGGCCATATAAGCATCAACAACAACAGCATTTTTCCTGAACTTCAAATTATCAGAAAATGACGCATCATTTATTTCAGCAGAATAATCAATGACATCCTGATAGCGTCCTTCCTTGTAATAGGCAGATAAAATATCAATCATGGCATCAGGCAAGAACAAAGAATCAGGATATTCACGGATAATTTGCCTGAACGTTTTTCGTGCGGTTTCATAATCACCGGTAGCCGATTGAATAGCGCCTATTTTAGACAAAGCCGCCGGCGCCAGATTACTCTTAGGATACATCCTCAGAAAATCAGTGTACAATTCAAGAGCCCTATCATAAGCTTTTGTCTCAAATTTTTTCTCTGCTTTCAAAAAAAGCCTGTTGCCCGGCGCTTTCTTCAAAGGTGTCTTGGAAACAATCTGTTTGGGTGCGCAAGCAAAAATCAGAAGAACTGCGATGCCAAGGATTGATAAAACAAAATATTTAAAAATTGATTTATTCAGGGAAATCTCCTTTGACTAAAAATGCACTAAAACTCATAAACAACTTCAACAAGAATATAAATCTCCTCACTCTCCACCTCCTGCTCAATGTCAAAGACCCATAGTCCACTGTAATACCTGTCCTCGGTACCACTTGTGTCTGTTTTAATATATTCTGCGTTAAAATTCATAATCCAGTTTTTATAAAAAATATATTCTCCTTCAACAGACAACATTATTGCATTACCGTCAGCATCTCCATTATTATTAAAATATCCATCAAAGCTGTCATCTATCGGCATTGGACTGGCATCATTTTCAATTGTTAAATACGGAGAATATCCAATGTTTGCAGAAAATCTGATAAAACTATTAAGTTGATACTCTGCCATGATCTCCGCATATGGGATATCATAAATGTATGAATACTGCCTTAACATCATTGGAATTGCAGTAGCAGCAGAAGGTGTGCCTAAAAAATCATCTATAGATGGAGTATAATAATACATTTCATCCACAGTAAAATTTAGATGCTTTTGAATATAGCCAAGTCCGGTTGAAAATGTAAAGCCTGAGGTATTGTAAAGCCTGTATTTCAAATCAATCCCAACCATTAGGAG
>JAFDJC010000175.1 GCA_019307665.1 Deltaproteobacteria bacterium
TCGCTGATCAAGATATTTTCAGCAGGCGATAAGGGATTTTCGGATCTTGCCGAGGTGTCACTATATTACGAAGAATCGATTGTCATTATTCATGAACCGGTTGATAAACATTATCTGATCATCTTTTGTGATACTGAATCAAAGCTTAATCGATTAAAAAGGCCGATCAACCAGATAAAGGATGATTTAAAGCAGGCGATCGAAAACCGACCGGAAAACAAAAAAGTTAAGCCTGTACCAGTGGTTAAGACTTCAAGAGTAAACTCGGGCAATACCGGACTTCAAGCTGAAAGATTGCTGAATTCAAGTCCCATGTCTAAATCACTTCAAGCCATGCGGGTATCTCTGGCAAAGGTAATGGGACCTGTGGCAAAAATCATTTTTATTGATGCCTTGAACAATTGGATGGAGATTGATCAACCTTCTTTTGCTTCCATTCCCAGCCTTATCGATATTCTCGGTAATGAAATAAATGACACTGCAAAATTCAAAGATTATCGGGGAGGCATACTCCCATATATAGAAAAACAAACCATTAAGAGGTGACATTCGGCAGGCTATTTCTTTAAGGAAAGATCAGCAATAGTGATACACCGATCACTCTTGACGGTCTTGAAAAAAGTCAGAGATCTCCCTTCAAAACATCCATCATTGTAAAAACCTTTCCTGTGACTTTTTTATTAGCTTGTTCGTGCATATATAAAACCGCATCAAGAGTGCCGTCGGAATAAATATCCCGACCGTTAATATTGTGAGAAAAAGTGAATAACGCTGTCTTGTCTTTAGATGTCAATGTGTATGTGTGCCAGCCGTGACCTTTGAGGTGTTCTTCAGGTATGCCCCAATCATTTTTTTGCTTTTCGGGATCTCTTTCCTTGATGATGTCGTCGCTGGTGAAGGGTATGCCGAGCCGGTTAAAATATGAAACCATTGCCTTTGCCGTTCCACTGGTGTCAGCCTTGCCTTTCTGGTGGCTTTCTTTTAACTCAAGGGAGTAGCCTTTGAAAAGGTCGGGAAACGTTTCCGCAGCATATGCCATCATTGCTTGAAAACCGACAATCTGCTTGGCCATATTGGGCGCAATAACAGCTGATATCGATGAGCTGTTCACTGTTTCAAAGAGTTGTTTTCTGTCACCACCCGTTGTTCCCATGACAAAAGGAAGGCCTTGTCTGCAGTAAAACTCCGCATTTTCGTTTACAGCCGAAGGGTGCGTATAATCTACTGTAATGAAACGGCCATGGGCTTTTTTTATATCTTCTGTCGCAGCGTCCCGGATGTCGGGGCGGATGAGCCGGATATCCACTGTTTCAAGGCGATAAGTCTCTTTTGTAATCTCTTGGCCAGTCAAAGAATAGGGCAGCAGTTCAAACCTGCCATCCGATATTGTATGAGCCGCTATTACTGTGGCGACGTTTCCGGGCATGCCGTTTATCATTACTTTTATCATTACTTACCTTTTTTTGTATTTTCTCAATAATCAGGTGCAAGGATATCTCATTTATAAATATCTGAAACTCGCTTCGCTCAGACAGTCACCTATTTATAAATGAGACATCCTTACACCCTGTCTTTTTGAAAGCCGATTTTTTATCAATTTGAAATTAATGCATTCATACCTGACTCAAAGTACATTTACAACTGATTTGAGCACGGATTTTAGTACTGATTTTAGTTCAGGCAGTTCCTGAGCGGTTGTTTTATTAAGACAGTAGCGCAACGATCGCATGGCTGCTGGAATATATTGCTCAAAAAAAGTTTTTCCTTTAACCGTACTGAGATAACCGAATGCACCGAGAATCTGCAGGTTCCGGGTCAGCGAGCAATAAGCATATCCGTTGCAGAAGGTTTCTCTGTCGATATTCGTTACAGACGATAGCTTGTTGACAGTATAATCCAAAAGAAGTGACTGAAGTCTGAGGGGCAGGGCAACATAAGGGTCCAGGAGGAGTGAAGCAAGATCATATTGTACGGGACCTATTCTTCCGCCCTGGAAATCGATGAAGTAAAACCGATTATCATGAAACATAATATTTCTGGACTGAAAATCACGGTGCATGAATCCGATGAGTGAATTGGAAAGTGCTTTTTCCGACAGATAA
Organism: Deltaproteobacteria bacterium; assembly: GCA_019307665.1. Classification (GTDB taxonomy): domain Bacteria; phylum Desulfobacterota; class Desulfobacteria; order Desulfobacterales; family SURF-7; genus JAFDJC01. The sequence continues at coordinate 2,103 of JAFDJC010000175.1, forward strand.
TGAAAATCGTTTTCAAGGCGATCATAAGAAATGTCGAGGTGCAGATAACCCTGTAAAAAAGCCTCGACGAAATAACGGCACTCCTTTTCAAGAATAAGGTTTTGATTATAGTCTGCTGTCTGATAAGCATAGGCGGGTCTGAAATCCACGGCACAGGAAACCGACATATGGATAAGGCTGTCAATGATATTTTTATAGGCATTCAATATATCATTTCCGTTTTTTGTATGCTTTACATAGCTTTGGAGATTAATGTTTCCAAGATCTTCGAGAAAGACAAGGCCGGAAAAGGGTTCTGCACGATATATTACGGGAACCGGTATTCCTTTAGTCGCAAGGTGACGGTTGATGGCGATGAATGAATCCACCTCTGTAACTGATGGTTGTTTTCTTATGCCGTGGTCTGCCATAACCATGGAAAAGTCTTCCGAGGTTAAGCGGAACCATTGCCGGTCGGAACCGTCCCCGGCTAAATGCGAGATGTTGACCGGATCTCCGGAATATTCGGAGAAAGCGGTTTTAAAAGCGTTCTGTACTGAAAACCGGTATGCCGCCTCCCTGTAACTTTCAGGTGTTCCGATATCCGTCCAGAGATGATTTTTTGAAATATATGCTTTTATTTTTATATGCTCGCTGATCATATTGCTGTAAAGATCTATGCTGCTGTTGCAGGTGCTTCCAGGTATTAAGGCCGTCAATTCGGGATCGAGTACCTGTATCCCCGTAAACGCAAGCGGAGACGAAGTCCTGTCCGGCGGGGATGAGTCACTGTGAAATCCTGTAATAAAACCATCTTCTGTTACGAAAACATTATTGAACGCTTTATGGTCATGCAGAACAAGTGTTGCGGGATGGATGTGGCTAAGGTGGAAATCATATACGGCTTTGAGGTTAATATCCGTAATAATATCGCCGTTGATCACCATAAATGGGCTGTCCCCTAAGATGTCGGACGTATTTTTAATGGCGCCGCCTGTGCCGAGGATTTCAGGTTCAAATCGTGTATGCACAGGAATCGGAAATTTCCGTTCTGCAATAAACGCCTCTATCTGTTGGTGAAGGTGATGGGTGTTAATGATGATTTCGCTGCATCCTGACCTGCATAGGTGCGTTATGGTTCTTTTGAGAACAGGGCAGTCGCCAACGGGAAACAGGGGCTTTGGAACGAGTCGGGTATAAGGGAGAAGTCGGGTGCCGTAACCTGCTGCAAGAATGAGAGCTTTCATATTGGTCAACGGTTAATAAGGGTTAAATAATGTTGAATTTTTTCTAAATAACGATTGGTTTTATCCCGATTTTCCGGCTGTCCGATTCCCGTGGAAATAAAAAATGTATCTGCATTTTTGTAGCTGATTTTTGAAAGCGCTTCAATGCGTTCGATTTCTTTGCGTTTATACATTCGGTTTCCGATGGACTGGATTTTTTTCAGACGGTCTTTCGATTCTGTGGCGGTATTTTCCGGATATCTCTCATAAAAATTGAGTACAATCAAATACGACTCCAGAAATGTGGTGAGAAAGCTTGAAAAGGCTTTTAGCTTTCGATAGCCGACGGATGTGATGTTATATGTGTCGGGCAGTGTTATGTGGGGTGTCAGTATGTCGTTGTCGATAAGCGCCTTCAAGGTTTTACGGACAAAAAATCCGGCTGTTTTATCTGAATCATCAGCAAATTCCTGGCAAAATATTTCCTGTAAGAACGCATAAGTGGAATGAAGGTCTGTTGAACAGAATTGAAATGCATCTGCTTCGAGAATGGCAAGTGATGTAAAGGCGGCCGGAATAAAGGCGTTAATTGCATTGTTTTTATAGTATTCCAGGTTCGATTTATGACTTTCGTTAATTTTGAACATGGTTCCGGTGATATCAAGTTCTTTCTGCTTTGATGCGGCATCAATTATTTTTCTCTGTACAAAGGCTTCCATGCTCTGTTTAAAAATAGCGCTGGGATCGGTTTGTTGAAGTGTGTCGGACAGCATGGTATCGGTTGATAACAGGTACGTCAGGTAGGTTTCAAAGTAAGTCTCGATCAGGTCATATGAAAATCTTTTTTTAGCGCAGTTCAGAATAGCGGCGGAAACGATGCCGAAAGGTGTGACCACTGAGACCTTGCTGATGTCGTTGATGAACTTCAGTCCCAGATCCATGCACATTGCTTTAACCTTATCCGGAGTTATGTTGTCGATATTTACATTGTTTTTATCTAGATACTCCTTAAAGGAAATCGGTTTATTAAAATTGACATATACCTTGCCATATCTCTTTTTCAGGAACCGGCCGGCCTTAATAACCTGTCCGAGACTTTCCTCCTCTTTTTGCCCCCCCTGCATTTCATCGACATAGGCTTTTTCTTCGATGACCCGGTCATATCCGATATATATCGGTGCAAAAATAATATCATCGCAGGCGCCGTTAATAAACGAATTGAGTATAACAGACAAAAGCCCAAGCTTAGGAGTCAGGAGTTTGCCGGTTCTGCTTCTGCCGCCTTCAATGAAAAATTCGATATTAAATCCTTCTTCCAGAATTTTATGGATATACTCTGAGAACACCTTTGAGTATAAGGGGTTGCCTTTGAACGTGCGCCGGAGAAAAAATGCGCCGGCACCTCTGAAAATCGTTCCAAGCGGCCAGAATGACAAATTTTTACCTGCTGCAATGTGGGGGCAGGGCATATGATTGAGGTGGAAGATAAATGACAGGATCAGATAGTCGAGATGGCTTTTATGGCAGGGTATCAGCACGAGGGGGCTGCGTCTCGCCATTGTTCTCAGGCGGTCCAATCCTTTGTAGTCTATAATCATGCCGTCAAACAATGTCTTGAGGATAACTTTCAGGGCGACAACAAACAAATAAATCCAATTAAGACTATAGTTTGCGGCAATTTCTTCAAGATATGCATTAGCTTTTTTCTGTACCTGGTGAATGGGAATTCCTTTTCTCTCAGAGTAGTCCAGGATAAACTTCTGGGTTCTGTTATGCGTCAGAATGTTTTCCTTTAGCTCGACCCTTGACTTAAGAACAGGCCCCAGGATGCTGTGGCGATGGCGGTTGATGGTTGCCAGAAGGTGGCGTCTAAGTACAAAGCTTTTCTGCGCAACGCCAATGCCTTGCATTTCCGGTTTGCTGAGGTATTGTGCGAGATTGATAGGGTCTGAGATTTCAACAAACACCTGTTTGGGATTTTTAATCAAAATCCATAGGGTCCTAAGTCTTCCGGGATTTTCTTCGGAGCCGAAGATCATGTCGGTAAATGACGGATTTTTCTTTTCCGGGGCTTTACTGAAAAACATCAGATGCGGCACGATAAAAATCGGCGTGTCTATTGTTTGCTGGATTTCGATCAGGTATAGCAGTGGATCGGTTTTTTCTTTTACAAAACGGCGATAAAAGCTTTTTTTATCGATCAGGGACAGAAAACCGGAGGTTCCTTTTATAAATTTTTCCCTTATGTATCCGCTTTTAAAGGGGTCGGGCCGTGAGAAGTTTTTTAAAAAAAACTTTATACTGGAAAGGCCTATCCGCACAATGCGGGTTATCGGCTGCCATGCTAATATTCTGTAGTAAAAACCAATTGTTGGGTAAGGGAGCCCCAGTTGCTTGAATCGGATATAAGAAAAAAGGAACCCAAAGTTGCTTTTGCGTTTGTTTACAAACACAATATGTCCCTCATTATCCAGCACTTTCAGCATATCTGACTGAGCTCTGTTGATCTTGATCCGAGAGAATAGCAGTCTTAACAAAAGACCCGGCAGGAGGCCGATTTTTTCAGGTATATGACATGCGAAATGGTTATGTGTGCCATAGATAATGGAGTCAAAAAATGAGGTAATCCGGAATTTGAACTTATTGTAGGCTGATTTTATAAATTTCAAAATGAGTAACCCGTTTATTGTCTGATGTTAATTTTTTTCATCTATCAGATCAAAAAGGAATTTTCAATACAAACAGTTTTTCTTTAAAAACGCCTGCTTTTATTTTTAAATGGACTGTGGTAAGGATTTACAAAATATAATCAGCGCTATTTTATCATAAGGAGAACCCTGAATGAAAAAAACCACCATCGCCATGACACTTGTCATTCTGGTAGCTATTACCGGGTGTACGAAAAAAATTCCATATGCCCCGGATGCGGATATCCATGGGCATACTGCTCCGACAACTTTCACCGCGGAGATGAACTCAAAGGTGCTTGAAGAGCTTCCTTTTTCCGATCAACAATCGTTTGTTGAATGCCGACAGGGTTTGATCGCCAGTGATCCGGACTTGCGTGTAAGTGATTCCGAGGGAACTGTTATATGGGATCAGCCGGCTTACGGATTCATTAAGGATAAGGCTCCTTCCAGCGTGAATCCAAGTCTTTGGCGCCAGGCAAAGCTTAATAAAATCCATGGCCTGTTCAAGGTAACCGATGGCATATATCAGCTAAGGGGATTTTGTCTTTCCAATATGACCATTATTGAAGGCAAAACCGGATGGATTGTCGTTGATCCTTTGACCACCAGGGAAACTTCATCCAGAGCCATTGCTTTTGCGCGCAAGCATTTGAAAGAGAACCCCATTGTTGACATGATTTACACCCATAGTCACATCGATCATTTCGGAGGTGTTCTGGGTGTGCTGTCGCCTGAAGATGCGGCCAAACGAGAAGTTCGCATTATTGCACCAGAAGGGTTCATGGCCGAGGCCACCAGTGAGAATATTATTGCAGGACTCGCCATGTTGCGAAGGG
>JAFDJC010000176.1 GCA_019307665.1 Deltaproteobacteria bacterium
AAAGTTGTAATAGGCGGTGCCTGCACATCTGAACAGCTTAAAGAGGAAATGGGTGCGGATGCCTATGGTGAAACCGCGGTTCAGGCGGTAACAATTTTCAATGAATTTTCAGCGCATGCCTGATAAGAATCCGGCCATGCATTTCGTCAAGTCGATTCACGATGGCAGGTGTGAGTATTTTACAGACCATACACTCCTTCTGGATGCCTTGCTTGAAATGGGCATTGATATTAAAACCCCCTGCGGCGGCAAAGGCATCTGTGGCAAATGCATAGTCCCTGTTCAAGGAAAATTATCCGGTCTGACCAAGACGGAAAAAAAGCTTCTCAAGAACCCGGGCAACACACGGTTGGCCTGCCAGGCTTTTCTTGAAGGGGATGTACATGCCCTCACGGAAAACGATTGGCTTGCCGATAAAAATATATATCCGGCAATCAATTGCAGTGATTGTTTTGCGATTGCCGTAGATGTCGGCACAACATCTGTAAAGATTACTCTGGTAAACCTGTCACAGGGGACGGAAATAAACATACCCGCTTTTCTCAACCCTCAGCGCCGATTCGGCCATGATGTCATCAGCCGAATAGCTGCCGCAAAAGATTCAAAGGCGAACCAGACCATGACCCGGCAGATCAGGCAGCGCATTTTTAAAGCAATAACAAATGCGCTGAACGCCACGGCTCTTCCGCCCGGAAACATTAAACAGATCGTCTTTTCCGGCAATACAACTATGCTCTATCTTTTTTTTGGTCTGGATGTTACCCGACTTGGAGTATATCCTTTTCACGCGGAACAAATAGATTTCGATGACGTTACATATAAAGATATAGACGCTGATTTGTTTCCAAAGGCACGGATATCGGCATTGCCCGCTATCAGCGCCTTTCTCGGAGGTGATCTTGTCGGCGGCATGACCCTTTGCCGCGAAAAAGGGTTTCGCGAACATACATTTTTTATTGATCTCGGCACAAACGGCGAACTGTTTATCGTCAACGGATCAGGTGCCACATATGCCGCTTCCTGCGCCATGGGACCGGCTCTTGAGGGGATGAGCATATCGTGGGGCATGACTGCCGACGAGGGCGCTATAACACATGTCAGGCTGGATGATGGATCGCTGGTGTACAGCATGCTTGGCAAAGGTCTGCCGGTGGGCCTGACAGGCACGGCCTTAATCGATCTTGTCTCAATTTTTCTGACAAAGGGAGTGATTCGTGAAGACGGCGCTTTTGCATCCGACATCGACAACCGGCAACTTCCGCATCCGGCACGCTATTCAGATGGATTAAAATCAAAACAGATTCGTATTTGGGGCGATATAGCCATCTCTCAAATCGATATCCGTAATCTGCAACTGGCAAAAGGAGCGAGCCTTGCAGCCTCCGGTTGCCTTTTAAATGAAGCAGGATGCCGGGAAAAGGATATTCGAAACGTCCTGATTGCCGGTGCGTTTGGCTCACATCTTGATTTGGACCATTTCAGGCGACTTGGCTTTATTCCTCAATTCCCCAGAGCGGATTATCACTATTTGGGCAACACCAGTCTTCAGGCCGCAGGTAAAGCATGTGTCGATGATCTGTTTATTGATGAGGCAGCACGGTTAAGAGACAGTGTGACGGAAATCGAACTCGCAAGTAACCCTGATTTTAACCGTAAATTTATCGCATCCATGAATTTTGGTAACTTCTCAAAAATATATGAATGACATGAAACCGACAATCATTAAGAACATTCCCTTTGATATCCGACCTGAACAGCTCTATCCAAACCTGAAAATACAAACAGGAAGCAGGTATGCGGATCAATTGGATAAGCTGCTGGAATCAGCTCTGGATATAGCCAGCCCTAAAGCTGTCTATACATTGTCAACGGTTGAACACAAAGATGACAGCACGCTGATTATAGACGGTATTCACATGAAGAGCCGGGTGATGCAGGTGAATCTGCGTCATTGCCGCAGGGTCTTTCCGTTTGTCGCGACCTGTGGCATTGAATTGGAAGAATGGTCGCAATCGATAGAGGATACCCTGAAGTCTTTCTGGGCGGACACGATCAATATGCTCGCCCTTGCTGCCGCACTTGAGGCATTTAAAGCGCACATAGATGAACGATTTGAACCCGGCACCACATCAATGATGAATCCGGGGTCCCTTGAGGACTGGCCGTTATCTGAACAGCATAAAATTTTTTCTCTCCTTGGCAACGCCTGTGAATTAATCAATGTCAGGCTGACTGAAAACACCCTGATGATACCGCTTAAATCGATTTCAGGTCTGGAGTTCGAATCCGGCGAAAAATTTTACAACTGCCAGCTTTGCCCCAGGGAAAAGTGTCTTTTGCGCAGATCTTCCTATGATGAACATCTGTATGCGGAAAAATATCAACCACATTCGAATCACCGTGAAACGTAAAAGGAAAAACATGGTATGCCAATCCTGTTAGGAATAGATACCGGAGGCACATATACGGACGCCGTTCTTCTTGATAAAGAAAAAGGCATACTTGCAACGGCAAAATCTCCCACAACCCGGCCTGATCTTGCCATCGGTATCAGGAATACCGTCAAAAAAATTCTGACTCAAAGAAGATTGCACGTTAACCTGGTATCCCTCTCTTCAACCCTGGCGACAAACGCCATTGTTGAGAGCAAGGGCAAACCGGCCGGGCTGATTCTTATCGGATATGACCCTGATATTTTAGAACAAGATGTTTTTCAAAAAATTGACTCGGGAAACCCTCTTTCCCTTGTCAGGGGCGGGCACAGGATATCGGGTGATGAGCAGGCTCCTCTTGATATAAAATCGCTGAAAGAGGCGATCAGCGCCCACGCAAACAGAGTAAACGCATTTGCCGTTTCAGGCTATTTCAGCGTCAGAAATCCGTCCCATGAGTTGGCGGGCAAGGCTCTTATTAAAGAAATGACCGGTCTCCCTGTTACGTGTGGGCATGAGTTGACGACGAATCTTGATGCTCCGCGACGGGCAATAACCGCATTGCTAAATGCACGGCTCATTCCCCTTATCCATGAACTGATCCATTCCGTATCAAGGGTTATGGCTGATTTTAATATCGATGCGCCGCTGATGATCGTAAAGGGAGACGGCTCGCTCATTTCAGCTGAGACAGCCCTTGATGTTCCAATAGAAACGATCATGTCCGGCCCGGCCGCCAGTGTAATAGGGGCCCGGTACTTGACAGGCTTTCAGGATGCCCTGGTAATCGATATGGGCGGTACAACATCAGACATGGCGTTGCTAAAAAACGGAACAGTGGTGGCCGGCGAAGAAAGGACTGCGGTGGGCGGCTTTCATCCCATGGTCGAGTCGATCGATGTGCTCACTCAAGGAATCGGGGGAGACAGTGACATACATGTCAGCAGTGAAAACGATATCCAAATTGGCCCGATGCGAGTTGTCCCGCTGTGTGTACTGGGTAGTCGGTATCCGGACAGGATTGAGATGTTGAAAAGCAATACGGACAATTCATGGTCATCAGCATTACCGCTCTTTATAGTAGAAGAAAAATCGTCCTTGCCCAAAAAAAAGCTACCGGAAAGATGTAATGAATTACTCGATTTGGCTGCAGAAGGCCCGCTGTTTATACCCCGGCTTTTGGAGAAAGTGAAATATCCGTCTGTTTATGCGCAGACTATCGAATTCCTCATAAAGGAAGGTCTGGTCGGCGCATCGTCGTTTACTCCGACAGATGCCGTAACAGTTCTTAACCACTATAAAACCGGTTCAACAAAAGCAGCCTGTTACGGTGCCGGACTGATTGCCGCCAGGCTCGATATGGATGTGGAAGCGTTGTGTAAAGCGGTTATCGATCTTGTTCAATACAATCTTTCATCTGCAATAGTTTGCTACATTCTACGCGCCGACAACCATTCAGGAAGAATAAACGTGAATGCAACCGATTCTTTTTTTATTGACCTTGCTTTAAGAAAAGACAGGAAAAACCTGCTAAATTGCGCGATTACCCTGGGTTGCCGAATTGTTGCTGTCGGCGCTCCGGCCGGCACTTATATCCCGGGTGTGGCCTCGCTTCTCAACTGTGGCATATCGATTCCTGACAACGCTGAAGTGGCCAATGCTGTCGGCTCTGTTACCGGCACGATCTCCCAGACCGTTCGTATTTTGATCAAGCCGATTCATGTCCCGATGGCCTACCGGGTTCACACACCCGAAGGTGTAACCGATTTTAGCCGATACCAAGATGCGGAACTATACGCCCGTGACACAGCTGAAAGGATAGCCGGTGAACGGGCTCGCCTGGCAGGTGCCGATAAAATAGAGATCGATCTTGTAAAAAAGAATTATGGCGCTAAAATACACGCATCGGATAAAAAACCGGAAACACTTGTTCAAACCGACATAGTGGCGACGGCTGTGGGAAGACCACGTTTAGGAACCCGGACAACGCTATAGTTATCATAAGGATTAAAGGAGATTATCATGCATGAATTGATTGGCAGTCTGATTGCAGCCGGGCCGGTATTAACAGATGGTGCGTGGGGTACCGAACTGATGAGGCGCGGCCTGAAAAAAGGTGAGTGCCCTGAATCATGGAACCTGAATCACCCGGAAAGGGTCGAAGAAGTTCCCTTGCGATACATTGAATCCGGCAGTAGAATTGTTTTAACCAACACGTTTGGCGCGAACCGCTTTATTCTCGAAAAACATGACATGGGGGACAAAGTAAGGGAAGTAAACAAGGCCGGTGTTAAAATTTCAAAACAGGCAGCCGGTGATAAAGCCTGCGTTTTTGCCTCCATCGGCCCAAGCGGAAAATTGATTGTCATGAAGCAGGTTAGCAGAGACGAGCTTGAAGACGCTTTTACCGAACAGGCTGAAGCCCTTGCAGATGCCGGGGCAGACGCCATCGTCATTGAAACCATGATCGACATAACCGAAGCACTGGCTGCCGTCGCAGCTGCAAAAAAAACCGGTCTTCCGGTTGTAGCCAACATGGTCTTTGATGCAGGCAAAGATAAAGATCGAACCATGATGGGAAATACTCCCGAAGAAGTAGCCGAAAAATTGTCGACTGCCGGTGTGGATGTATTAGGGTCAAATTGCGGCCAGGGAATCGAAGGATTTATTCCTATCTGTCGGCGGATGAGAACCGTTACAGACCTCCCGCTTTGGATGAAGGCCAATGCCGGCATGCCGGAAATCATTAAAGGAGAAACAGTATATAATGCAACACCTGATCAGTATGCTGATGTCGCTCTCCGGCTGGTTGATGCCGGAGCAAACTTCATTGGCGGTTGCTGCGGCACCAACCCTGATTTTATTGCAGCAATGAAAAACAGGGGTTTGTAGGATATGCTGATGTTGCCAAAACAAAAAACAATAGTATCAATCTTTTTTGTCGCATTACTTCTCTTTGCCGGGTGCAATCTTAAAAAAGAAGTCATTCTAACCGGAAAGACCATGGGGACCAACTGGCGGGTCAAGGTTGTGGCCGGTCATTTCGATAATACGGAAAAACTTGATAAAGCGATCAAAAAACGGCTTTTGGAAATCAATCAAAGCATGTCGTTATATGACAAGGAAAGTGAAATTTGCAAATTAAACGCACACCGGTCCTTAAAAAAATTTCATGTTTCAAATGATTTTTTGGCGGTCTTCAAGACAGGTAAAAAACTTTATATGGAAACTAGCGGCGCCTGGGACGCTACAATAAGGCCGCTTGTAAACCTTTGGGGATTTGGAGATGCAGAAAGAGAAAAAGAAGTGCCGGATGAAAGCAATATAAAACGCCGGCTATTCCATGTTTCTTTTGAATCTGTTAGAATCCTGGATAATAATTTCCTTGTTAAAACAGATCCGGATGTGACCCTTGATTTCGGGTCCATAGCAAAGGGTTTTGGCGTTGACCAGGTCGCAGGTGTTATCAAGGAAAATGGGTATTCAGATTTAATTGTTGAAATCGGTGGAGAAGTTTATGCGTCCGGCAGGAGACTGGACGGAAAAAACTGGCGTATCGGGATAAATATGCCGGATAAAAACTCATCTTTTAACGAAGTATACAAGGTGATAACAATCAGTGAAAAAGCTGTTGCCACAAGTGGGGATTACAGAAATTTCTTTGAGAAACAGAAAAAAACATATTCTCATGTTATTGACCCAAGAACCGGCAGACCTGTAGAAAATGGTGTTGTCAGCGTATCGGTAATTGCAGGTTCATGCACCTATGCGGACGGGCTCGCAACCGCTTTAATGGTAATGGGGCATGACAAAGGCATTGAACTTGTGAACAAAACAAAGAATGTTGAGTGCCTTATCATCGTCAAAGAAAAAGACGGTACTTTAACAAATTATTTTTCAAGGAACTTTAATGAAGAATGAAAACATTTTCATATAATTTGGAGTGCTAATGCTTAAATCAGCCGCGCGGCTTTTTGCGTCCGCTGAATTTTATTGTTGGGCAACATGCTCAGACCAAGGTTTAATCTGTATTATTATGTTATGAAGAGCACGTTCTGCAACTTCCGTATCGTGGGCAGCTTGAGCACGCAACCAATAACCGTTGGACAAACCAAAAAACCGACACAATCGTAAATCAGTATCGGCTGTGACTGAACGTTTACCTGTGACAATTTCACTGATACGCTGAGCGGGAACGCCAATTCCCTTTGCCAAACGATACTGGCTAATACCCATAGGTTTGAGAAACTCTTCCAAGAGGATCTCACCAGGAGTGATAGGTTTAAGTTTGCTCATAATAAATTCTCCTCAGTGGTAATCAATTATTTCCACATCTTCTACACCTGCATTCGTCCAACAAAAGCAGACACGCCACTGGTTGTTAATACGAATGCTGTATAGCACTTCAAGGTGATTTCCGGGCGGCACTCTCAAATCTTCAAGTCGATTAGCGATCTCAAGTTGTCTAAGCTTACGCCGTGCAACATTAGCAATGTTTACAAACCGTCTGACACGCTGGCCTTTTGAGAGTGCTTGTGTGTATTTACATTTGAAAGATTTGATCATGTATTATATAGTAACGCATCGCGTGATTAACGTCAAGCGTGATTGTGGATGCCCAACGCCAATGATGAGCAGTGCCCGAAAATAAGCGGCATCGGTCAATGCCTTAAATATATTAACGCAAACATCTTCCAAAACGCCATAGCTTTAGGCACCTGCTCAATCATTTTGTTATGACATAATTTCATTGATGGGTAATATTTGCTTGCCATGGCGTACCGTAAGAATAGATATTTGTTTCTTGTCGATACGATAAATAATTCGGTAATTCCCGTAAATGAGCTCTCTGAATTGGTTATTATTGATTTCAGGTACAATTCGTCCGATTTCAGGAGATGATTCTAGTTGCTCAACTTTTGAAAACATCGTGTTAATCCATTTTTCTGCAGCGGATGATTTGTCTTTGGCTATATAATCAGCTATTTCAGAAACTTTATCTATAGCTAATGGGGACCAGATTATTCTCATTTCAGGACTCGCTTTAATACTTTTTCTTTAGCATCCTCATGACCTATCCCTTCCCCTTTTTCGAGCTGGCTTATCGATGTCTGGATATCTGTTAGAAGCTCAATTTTTTCTTGCATTGCTTCATATTCATATGCATCCAAAAGAACGGCAACACCTTTTCCATGCTGAGTAATTATTACAGGTCTTTTAGTATCGTGGACTTGTTTAATAAAATTTGCGATGCCAGTCCTTACCTCTGACAGAGGTTTGATATCTTGGTCAATTTTTAGCCTTTGCATATTACACCTCACCATTGGTTATTTTTTTGTACATTATAGCGTACAATGTTTGGTACGTGCAAGCTTGTTTTCCGGCATCGTTTTGGCTCACCTGCAAAATCACATACACTAAAACTGAAACACTGAACAAAACATAGAATTAGCCTACCAAACTTAAT
>JAFDJC010000020.1 GCA_019307665.1 Deltaproteobacteria bacterium
TTTCGTTTAATTGAGACTATAAAACTGGGAATAAACAGCTTCATCATATTTGTGCTACAATGTAGTACAAAATTGGTGCCAATGAGGGGAGATAGACCGAATAATTTTATAACATTAAGAATAGATTGATTAAATTGTTGAAGGGAAGCAATCTGAGGCCTATGGGAAAGAATAAGATCCGTCATATATGACCTGTTCGGTCAAATATGACGGTCAAATATGACGGTCAAATATGACGCGTAATATGGTCAAGGTTTAAAGGATGGACGATGAATCCCATGTTTTCGCATCCGTCCGCGAAGGGTGCTGGAATTCAGCCCGAGAAGTTCAGCGGCTCCGTCTTTTCCGGAAATATTCCAATTGGTTTTTCTTAGCACCTGCAGAATATACTTTTTTTCCATCTCTGAAAGGCTTTTCATTGGTGCATCATGAGGGGTGCTTTCATCCGATGCGGGTGCTCTCAATGGGGCGACCAGTTGCAGCATCTTTCCGGGAGTAACGATTACCGCACGTTCAATCACATTCTCCAATTCCCTTACATTGCCGGGCCAGGGATAGGCTTTGAGATCGTTCATGACATCGGTTGGAACCGTCTTGATATGTTTACCGAGTCGTCGCTGAGCCTTTTTAATGATCAAGTTGACGAGCAAAGGGATGTCTTCCATACGCTCTCTTAGTGGAGGAATTGACAATGGGAATACATTAAGACGATACCAAAGATCTTTTCTAAATCGTCCCTGTTTGATATCCTCTTCAAGGTTTCGGTTGGTCGCCGCAATGATGCGGATATCAGTATGCTTCACCCGGGAACTACCCAGCCGTTCAAACTCGCCGTCCTGAACGACCCTGAGCAATTTTTGCTGAAGCGCAAGAGGCAATTCGCCGATCTCGTCTAAAAATATGGTGGCCCCGTCTGCAAGCTCAAAACGTCCGATTCTTTTTTCAACCGCACCGGTGAACGCCCCTTTTTCATGGCCGAAAAGCTCCGATTCAATCAAGTTTGCCGGTAAAGCAGCGCAATCCACTTTGATCAGGGGTCGCTCTTTCCTTTGGCTGCCATGATGAATAGCTCTGGCGATGAGCTCTTTTCCGGTGCCGGATTCACCCAGGATGAGCACGGTGGTATCCGTGGGCGCGATCTGCTCTAAGTTGTATAGAACGTATTTAAAGACCTCGCTTTCCCCGACGATGTTGCCATAGTCATGCATCAGCTTGATCTCTTCGCCCAGATAGGTGCATTCCGCTTCCAGTTGTTTTTTTAACACCTCCATCTCTGACAATACATCGCGTAGACGCTGCTCGGCCTGTTTCTGCTCGCTGATATCAATCCCAAAACCCATAAGTACAGGTTTGTCCTCCATCATTGTTCGCACTGCTGAATAAATATGGGGTATTTTTTTTCCACTTTTAGTCACCAGCGTGGCTTCAAGAGTGACCTCCCCATCGGTGAATGTTTTTTCTACAGCAGCCTCTATTGCCGGATGTTCCTTTTTATCGAAAAAGTCGGTAGGACGCATGTTCAGGTAGTCATCCGCAGAATATTCGGTAATTTCATCGTGCCTATTATTCCAACGGATGAGTTGAGGTCGATCGTCCCAGATGTAAAATGTCCCCGGTAATCTGTCGAGGATCTCATCCAAGACTTTTTTCTCTGACTTTAGTGTATCGTTGAAACGTTTGAGCTTAGCTATCTTACGTTTCAATTTGGCAACCTCGGTTTTTAATTCCTCAATATCAGTTTTCTCGGGCATTCTTGACACCATTATGGTTCTTCACTCTCCTTCAAGAAACTTATAATCAGATGTTTTTATAATACTTATCATTGTTTTTAGTTCAAGCTAGAATCCCCAGCGATCCGTCAGCCGGACTTCCAGGTCTTTCTTGTTGCCTTATTGCCATACTTCCACGCGGTTTCCCTCCGGATCAAAAAGATAAAACACCCTGGCATCCCATGAATGCTCCTTGATTATAGTTGGCTTTAATCCGGCTTTTTCAACAAATTCCCATGCATTGTCAATGTTTTCTACTTCAAGTGACAGGGTTATCCCTTTTCCATTGCAGCTTTTTATGGAAGCACGCTTTTCATCAGCAATACTTAACCGGGACGTTGCATTTAAACAAAACTCAATAAACCAGTCTGTTGAAAAGTTAACCGTCAAATTTAAATGATCCCGGTAAAATCGGATAGTTTTTTCCCATTTACTGCAATAGAAAATTGTGTTGGCGGTTTTGATTTTCATGTCCCTTCCCTCTTTCAATAAATGGGACCTAATCTAAAATATAGCCTCCGGCCAATTCAATATACTGTTTGATTTGAGATTTAACCCAGTCCTGATCATAGCCCAATTCCCGGGCCATTAATAATGCCACCTCAGGCGCCATTTCCATGCTGGCACGGGCATCCAGCAGGAGGGCCCTGACTCTGCGGGCTAAAAAATCTTCGACCGTGCGGGCCATTTCATTTCTGACAGCCCAAAGAACCTGGGCCTTTGTAAATTCATAACCAGGGTGTAATTTTTCACCAAAAGAACTGTCATTATGGATGATATCCATAATGTGTGCACGGTCAGCACCATAGAAATACCCTGGTGCGTCAAAACGTGTATTCTTGACATACCCATGTATCGGCATATTTCTGGTGACACAGGCTTTTTCAGGTAATCCGCCGACAAGCGTCGCTTTGTTGACCGTATCCTCCGCCATTTTACGGTATGTGGTCCACTTGCCCCCGGTAATCGTTACAAGACCGGATAAGGAAACGATCAGTTTGTGGCTGCGGGATATTTCTTTTGTGCTTTTTTCATTATCCTGCTGCGCCGCAAGAGGGCGCAGACCGGCAAAAACACTTAAAACATCTTTTCTTTGGGGGTCCTTTTTCAGATATTTTGCTGCGGTTGATAAAATAAACTCGATTTCCGTTTCCAAGGCGCGCGGCTCCAGGGCGGTTTGCTCAATCGGCGTATCGGTTGTGCCGACGATCACCTTGCCATGCCAGGGGACCGCAAACAGGACCCGCCCGTCGGAAGTTTTGGGGATCATAATAGCAGTTTCACTTTGCAGAAAAGATTTATCAAGCACAATATGAACCCCCTGACTGGGCCGGACTGTTTTGGGGGTCGCCGGATCATTCATATGCAAGATATCATCGACAAACACACCTGTGGCATTTATTACGACACGCGATTTAAGGGTATACAGGTCACCTGTTTCTTCCTCTCTTGCTTTGACGCCGCATACCAGATTCTGCTTATCTTTGATTAAGCCTGTTACTTTGATGTAATTTAAAGCAATACCACCATTTTCTACGGCAGTTTGTGCCAGGTTGATTGACAGACGGGCATCATCAAACTGTCCATCATAATAAATAACGCCGCCATTCAGTTGTTTTTCACTCAAGTTAGGAATGGCCGTTAAAGTTTCTTCCTTGGATATCTTTTCCGATGGACCAAGACCCAGTTTGCCGGCCATCATATCATAAACTTTCATTCCGATATTATAAAACGGCCCTTCCCACCAGTCATAACTTGGGATAATAAAAGCTTGGTTTTTAACCAAATGGGGAGCGTTCCGGCATAATAATCCTCTCTCATGCAATGCTTCCAGAACAAGAGAAATATCTCCCTGGGCAAGATATCGCACACCGCCATGAACCAGTTTTGTACTCCTGCTGGAGGTCCCTTTGGCAAAATCGGATTGTTCCAGCAAAACAGTCGAATAATCTCTGGAAGCTGCATCGACTGCAACGCCAAGTCCTGTTGCGCCGCCCCCGATAACAATAATATCCCATATTTTATCGGGAGATCTCTTTAATTTGTTTAATAAATGTTCTCTCTGCATAAATTGAGTGCCTCATCAACTGTATAAATTCTTTCTTCCCATACAAGGGTCTTGACTATAACAGAGGGTTGTCTCTGATCATTTTTAACAAAATATCATATATATTTTGTTTGCGATAGTTAAACCTGAATTTTATCATATGAAAAAAATATTGTCTTTGTGATCTAATATGCCGTGAACGGTTTAAAAAGGGAAAGGCTGATTTGGTACACCCCGGCTTCAAGTCGTTTTCCGATTGCCCAAAAACGCTCCTTGCCCGCCAGGGTTCTTTGTGATAGTGCTCCGGAATTCACTGTAATTTATGTTAACAGGAAAATTCATGAAGATTATGATAATTGATGATGAGCCTGATGTCCTTGACTATCTTACGGCAGTTTTGGAAGATAATGGGTTTGACACCTGTACCATTGAAGAGGATAAACCGCTTGATGAGGCGATCCAATCATACAGTCCGGATCTTATAATACTTGATATTATGATGCCCAGACGATCGGGCGTATCTATTTATAAGGAGTTGAGATCAACCCATGAATTTAAGACTATCCCCATTGCCATTATAAGCGGGATGTTGCCTGAAAAAGATTTTAAAAAAAGTTTTCAAAATCTTGTAAATGACAATACCATTTCTCTTCCTGATGGATTTATTGAAAAACCGATTCAATTAAAGGAATTACTGGAGCTTATTCAGAAACTCTTGAATTAATGAGGATGTTATGGCCGCACCATCCAATCTTGATAAATGGATTCAGAAAAATTTATTTGACGTGGTACCCACGGCTATCGCTGTAATCAACCTTGAATTTGATCTTGTATACGCAAACAAGGCCTTTGAAGAGATGTTTGGTCCCTGGCAGGAAAAAAAATGTTACTCGGTATATAAAAATCGAGACTCCGTATGTGTAGACTGCAAAGGAGCCAAAGCTTTTAAAGACGGCATGTCTTGTGTAAATGAGGAGGTTGGATATGATAAAAACGGAAAGCTGACCCAATATATCAAACATACTGTTCCTGTTGCAGACGAACACGGAAACATTCAGTTTCTGATAGAAATGTCAACAGATGTTACTGAAACTGAACGGATGCGCAAAGAGCGGCAGCTTCTCTTTGACCAGGTTCCCTGCAATATTTTACTTATAGACAGAGATTTTCATATTGTAAGAACAAACAAAAGTGTGCGGAAAATATTCGGTGATATTGAAGGAAAGTATTGTTATGAGACCTTAAAAGGATTGGATCATCAATGCTCTGAGTGTACTGCAAGGCAATCGTTTTCTGACGGAAAGATGCATACCGGGCTTCATGTCTGGAAATCCAATACTGGTGAAGAGATATATTCCCAGGTAACCACCGTGCCTTTGGATGAGGGTGATGGAAAATTTGGTCTGGTCATGGAAATGGCTGTGGATATTACCCAGACTGTCAAGCTTGAAGATGAAAAGCTTGAGGCGGAAAGGCTGGCCGCGGTGGGCCAGACTGTCGCCGGTCTTGCCCATGGGGTAAAAAATCTCATTACCGGTCTTGAGGGCGGCATGTACATGCTTAATTCAGGAATGAAAAAAAGCAATGTGGAACGGATCCAAAAAGGAATGGAAATGCTGGGTAGGAATATCGGACGGGTTTCCACCTTTGTAAGAGAATTTTTAAGTTTTTCCAAAGGAAGGAAAATAAAAGCAAAACTTGGAGATCCTGCTAAAATTGCCGCAGAGGTTGTGGATCTTTATGCTGAAAAAGCAAAGGAACTTGGTATTGAGATTATAAATGAAAAAGGTAATGACATCCCACCTGCCCATATGGATAGTGAAGGGATCCATGAGTGCCTTACAAATCTTGTGGGGAATGCCATTGATGCCTGCCGCATGAGTGATGATACCAAAAGCTGCCATGTATGGGTGAGAACCCTTGAAAAAGACGGTACAATTATTTATGAAGTTATTGACGATGGGTGTGGAATGGATTACGAAGTAAAGCAAAAGGTATTTACAAATTTTTTTACCACTAAAGGACTTGGAGGAACCGGCCTTGGGCTTCTTATGACCAAGAAGATCGTCCAGGAGCACGGGGGGAGAATCGATCTGGAATCCGAGCCTGGAAAAGGGACGACCTTCAGGATTCTGCTACCCCGAAAAAGATTGCCCAAACCTTAATCATATGCCGGAGAAAACGCGTTTAATACTGTTTTTGGGAGATGGTGGCAACAACCTTCATGTTTTGGCAGAAGGTCTTGCCAACCGGATAAAAACGAATTCTGTTAATTTTATCAGTGCTTCCATGAGGCCGCCTAAGGTAAACCCGATCACAAAAAGGATTATCGAGGAGGCAGGCATAAACAGTTCAAAAACCCCCATGCTTTCCCTCCTTGATATAGAACCCTTTATGTTTGATCTCATTATTACGCTGGGAAACTTTGATCAAAGCTGTCGTCCCACCTTGCCGGGGATGCCGCCCCATCTTCACTGGGATATACCGGATCCCGCAGATAGTGCTGACGAGATGGTCGTATATAACGAGTTGCAGACAGCAAGAAAAAAGATGGAGGAGAATCTTGACATCCTGTTTCACTCCGGTCTCCTACATGCCTTGTTTGTGACACGGCGCAACCTGGAACTGATTCTTGATAATCTTCTTGATGGAGTCATGGCCCATACCACAAACAGAAGGATTTTCTATTTTAACAAGGCAGCGGAAATAATTACCGGCTATAAACGGGATGACATTCTCGGCAAGGACTGCCACGATGTCTTTCCTGGAAGGTTTTGCGGTGGTGATTGTGAGTTTTGCGAGAGTGTCAACACAAAAGAAAAGCAAAGCATTACCAGAAAAGAAATTGTTTTTAAAAGACCTGACCAAAAAGAGCGTAACCTTATCATGTCCATCATGCCTCTTACCGGGGAGCAAAATGAAGAGGTGGGAGCACTTTTATCATTTAAGGATAACACTGAATTAAACAGGCTTAAGGGCAGGCTGAAACACCATCATTCCCTTGGCAGTCTGGTGGGAAAAGATCCGAAAACCCTTGATTTGTTTGACCAGATCAGGGAGGTCAGTTCCGTTCTTGTGCCTGTTCTTGTTGAAGGCGAAAGCGGCACCGGAAAAGAGCTTGTGGCAAAAGCCATTCATGATACCGGCCCTCGTGCGGATAAACCCTTTGTGGCAATTAACTGCGGCGCTCTTCCTGAGGGGATTCTTGAGAGTGAATTGTTCGGCCATGTGGCAGGGGCGTTTTCAGGGGCCATCCATGACAGAAAAGGCCGATTTGAACTGGCCCATGAAGGAACGATTTTTCTGGATGAGGTCAGTGAATTATCTAAAGCCATGCAGGTGAAACTTTTACGAGTGCTTCAGGAGCAGCAGTTTGAACGAGTGGGAGGTGAAAAGACCATTCAGGTTAATGTCCGTATAATAAGTGCCACAAATCGGAACCTTCTTAAACGTGTGGAAAGAAAAAAATTCAGGCGGGATCTTTATTACAGGCTGTGCGTTGTTCCCATTACACTTCCTCCACTAAGGGATAGACGGCTTGACATTCCCATGCTTGTGGAGCATTTCCTTGAAATTACGGCCCAGGAGATTATTCGACCGGTGTTATCACCTTCAAATGATGTTATGGATATCTTATCCAGCTACGCCTGGCCCGGGAATGTGAGGGAACTAAGAAATGCCGTGGAATATGCGTATGTAAAATGCAGGACCGGCCTTATTGAAATAATGCACCTTCCGCCTGAAATTGCCAATCATAAAGAGAAAAAAACTGTGAAACCGGGGCCGGCATTAAAAGTTGAAAAAGAGAAAATGTTGGTTGCCCTGGCAAGAGCTGAAGGAAACAGGAAGGAAGCAGCCAAACTCCTTGGCATCGGAAGGGCTACCCTTTATAGGTATTTGGATTTATACGATTTGAAATAGAGGTTAGCCTTTTAAAATGCAAAAAGCTCTTGTAAACAATTGATGGTTGTTATTTGCTCACTTTTTGAAATCACACCAATTTTTTCAATTAGCCTGGATTTATCAACAGCTCTAATCTGGTCTAAGAGAATTAGCCCCTTTTTCCCTTGAAATATGCATTGGATCCGGGTTGGAAAATCGAAACCTTTAGATGTCATTGGAGCAACAATAGCTGTTTTCAACGAAGACATCTCATCCGGTGAAATCACTACACATGGTCTGGTTTTCTTGATTTCAGAACCTTGCGTTGGGTCAAGTTGTACTAACCAAATATCAAACCTATGGATGTTTTGTTTTACCATTCCCATTCCTCAGTATTGGCTAAGGGAGCATCCAGCCATTCTTGATCTGAGTGATCAGATTTTTGTAACTGAATTGCTTTATCAAACTGCTTTTTCCAGCCTTGTCTCGGTTTTTTAACAGATTGGATTAAAAGTCCGTCTTCGACTACTTTGAGTTTCAAATCTTTATCACTGAGTTGGGCTTGCTCAATTATAGCTTTTGGGATTCGGATACCCTGTGAATTACCAATTCTAATTAAAGTTGTCATAAACACCTCCATTTGTGATTAATGTAATTACAATATAATCACATAATGAAAAAAATATCAAATTGAATCTCTAAGGCTAACATGTATTAGGCGGCCCACTTGCCGGATTATAAGACACTACAATTCATACAATTTCTACAAATTTATTTGTACTTTAAAGAAGTTACGGATGTCAACCAGAATATACCGGAAAAAAATAGCCGGCAGTGTTCGATTTATGATATTGCCGGCGTCAGGATAAGTGTCTCGTGTCTCAAGATGGTCTCACCTTGATATCTTAAGACACTAAAAGCAGAGTATTTATTATATCTATAGATATAACAATATATTATATAATCACATCCTATTTTTTCCTTGAGACACGCTTTCCTTGTATAGTTTTTAGGTAATTAACAATAACATTCTGTATTAAAAGAATAATCATAAAATATATTTTATTGGAAAGATTCTGGTATAAAATGTGCTTCTGTTGTTTATATCAACCTGTCTCATATGATTTAAGGAATAGTCATGCCAAAACAGATGCCAACAGATGTTGCAGATAAAAATCTTAAAAAAGTAATCGATATTTGTTACGAGATGCTTGAACTGGCAGACCATGGCGATAAGTTTCGTTTTGACGATGGCTGTGGTGTGGTTTACGGCTCACTTAGAGATTCAGCCTATAAGATTCGGGCTATAGCAAAGCAGGAGATGTCTCAGCATGGTGTTTCTAAAAAAAAATCGTCCCAAGGGGGAAAAAAAGGAAAAGGATTATGAGTGAAAAGAAAAAAATTTTGATCGTAGATGATGAACCGGATGTATTAACCTATTTAACTGCCCTTTTTCAGGACCACGGTTATGACACCATTGCGGCAGAAGACGGTGTCAAAGGATTTGACCTGGCCAAG
Source organism: Deltaproteobacteria bacterium (assembly GCA_019307665.1). GTDB lineage: Bacteria > Desulfobacterota > Desulfobacteria > Desulfobacterales > SURF-7 > JAFDJC01. Next base: position 9,217 of record JAFDJC010000020.1, read on the forward strand.
TCTGAAAAACCCGACCTGATAACCCTTGATATCACCATGCCGGATCAGTCAGGAGTGCGTACTTATCGGCAATATAAGGAAAATGATGAATTGAGGGATACGCCTGTAATCATTGTGACCGCAATAGGTGATTCAATGCGAAGCTTTCTGAAAAAGCTGGCTGGTTTTCCGGAACCCGAAGGTTTTATGAACAAACCCATTGATGAGGAGAAATTGTTGGAAATGGTGAAGAACTTGATTTCCAAATAGCCTCGGCAGCTACTGGTAAAAAAGTAGCTATATCTAGAAAAAAAGGAGAGAAGAATGTCAACCTTCATATATTTAATTACGTATCTTTCCATAATTGTGTTTGTGTCAGCAGTGATCAAGCGTATCGTCCATTATATTACAAACCCTATTCACGTAAGATGGGAGCTTTATCCTGTGCCCCATGAAGCAGGCAGAGCATCATATGGCGGCAGTTACCTTGAGGATGTGGACTGGTGGCAGAAGGAGAGGAAAATATCACGAATAGGGGAGTTGAAGGTTATGATTCCTGAAATGCTTTTCCTAAAGGCTGTGTGGGAGAATAACAGGCCTTTGTGGTATGTGACCTTTCCTTTTCACTTTGGGCTCTATTTAACAATGGGGTTCATTGGTCTCCTTATTGTTGGCGCGGGTATAGAATTATTTGGCGGTATAGTGGGATTAGGGGCCGGCAATCTAATATTTTCTGCAGTGGGGGCGTTGACAAATTTTATCGGTCCTGCTGGTTTTATCATGGCCATCATAGGGGCTTCGGGATTGATATACAAAAGGATAACCGATCCCGGGCTTCGGAATTATGCCACATTCGAGCATTTTTTTAATCTTTGTCTATTTGTGGCAATTTTCGGGGTTGCCATTCTTACATGGCTATTTGCAGACCCCACATTCAATATGGCGCGAACCTTTGTTTCCAATCTGGTCACGTTTAATTTTGCGGCAATTGCCAGCTCTCTGTTTCTTCTGCAGGTGCTTTTAATCATGGTCGCCATAGCATACATTCCCTTCACACATATGTCTCATTTTTTCATGAAATATTTTCTCTACCACGATATCCGCTGGGGAGATGAACCCAACATCAACACTCCGGAAACCGATGCAAAAATAGGTGTTGTCCTGAATTATCCGGTTACCTGGTCTGCAAGCCATATCGCCGGACGTGGAAAGAAAACATGGGCGGAAGTTGCCACGTTTAACCCAGCTGCTGAGCCGGAAACAGGAAAGGAATAAAAACATGAGTACTAATAAAATGATTAAAATAACAGATGTTGGAAAAGATACCGATAAACTTACCAGTGTGGCTGTAGATGATCTCATGACAATCCCCGCTGATTTTGAGGAAAAGGAGTGGGCCGAAATCTCTGAAGAGATAAGGGAAAAATATGTATGCATACTGGATGATGTTAATATTCTTCCCATCCCAAAGCCTCTTACCGCAAAAGATGAAGAAGAACTGGTCAACAAATTTATAAACGGCATGAGAAAACTGTTTACAAGGGAGGATAACTGGACGTTTCTCTCAATGCTTGAGACCACTATGGAAAATTGTGCAAAATGCAATACCTGTTCTGATTCATGCCATCTTTATGAAGCAAGTGGCGGTAATGAAATGTATCGGCCCAATTACAGGACCGAAATTTTTAGGCGAATTTACAAAAAATATGTTAAAAAAGAACCCTTTGCAAAATGGCGAAGCGGGGATATCGATCTGAACTGGAGAACAGTGGCGCGTCTTGGTGAAATGGCTTATCGCTGCAATATCTGCAGACGCTGTGCCCAGACCTGCCCAATCGGAGCCGATAATGCCCTTGTTGCAAGGGAGATCAGAAAGATATTCAGCCAGGAGATGGGGATTGCTACACCTGAGCTTCATGACAAAGGTTCCATGTACCAGCTTAAAACAGGTTCCTCCACCCAGATGAATAAAATCGTAGTAAAAGATAATGTTGAATTCATTGACGAGGATTTTTCCGAAGAAACAGGTTATGAATTTAAAACCCCTTGGGATGTGGAAGGTGCGGATATCCTTCTTATCCACAATGCCGGTGAGATTATGGCCTGGCCTGAGAACATTGCTGCGTTTTCGATAATTTTTCAAGCTGCCGGAATCTCATGGACACTTTCAAGCGAGCTTGCTGCTTATGACAGTATTAACTATGGTGTTTTTTATGATGATGTTCAGTTTGCACGCACAGCAATTCTTCATGCCCAGGCAGCAAAAAATCTTGGGGTAAAAAAAATTGTTCTTGGGGAATGCGGGCATGCTCACAAAGCCCTTACTGTCATAGCTGACAGGGTGCTCCCGGAACCCCTTAAAGTACCTCGCGAAAGCTGCTTTCCAATCCTTAGGGACATCGTCATGTCCGGAAAGATTAAATTTGATCCGGAGCGTAATAATTTTCCGGTCACCCTCCATGACCCATGTAATGTTACCAGGCTCATGGGGATAATAAAACCTCAAAGAGAAATTGTTAAAAAACTCTGCCCCCAATTCAGGGAGATGACTCCCCATGGACCTTTTAACTACTGCTGCGGTGGGGGAAGCGGGTATGCCATAATGAGTCGGAACAACATTCCTGAGTGGCGATTTAAAATAGCCGGGCGTAAAAAACTGGAGCAGATCCTGAATGCATTTTCAGATTGCAGGGGGCCTGAAACAAAAAAATATGTGTGCGCGCCATGTTCCAATTGTAAAGGCCAGTTAAGGGATGTCTTTGAAAGATATGAACTGCTGAAGAAAGAGCAACTCACATATAGCGGCATTGTGGAATTGATTGTAAATGCAATGGTTGATGTGGAACCTGGGTTTATCAAGTGGGAGGAGTTTTAGAATCAATAGCAAAACATTAGAAGGAGTAAACTATGGCACATGCATCTGAAAAAAAAATTCTAGTGGTGGATGATGAGCCGGATGTTCGAAATTTTCTTGTTGCCTGTATCGAGGATGCCGGTTTTAAGGTTGAATTTGCAGTGGATGGTGTTGACGCCCTGGAGAAGATTAAAGCAGACAAACCGGATCTCATGACCTTGGATATGGTGATGCCTAGAAAATCCGGCATTAGTCTGATGAGGAAACTGCGAAATAATGAGAAGTGGGCCAATATACCGATTATCATCATCACTGCCCATGCCCATGATGAGTTTGGAAAAGAGGATATAATAGAGTTCAATGCTTTTGCCACGCGGCATCGCCCCAAATTTACCATGGAAAAGCCGGTGACGCCAAAACGCCTTGTGAAAGCTATCTGTGACATACTTAACGTGGAACCTGATGAAGAGGAGAAAACAACAGGGTTTGCCGGCGATAAGGAAGAAATTATTAAATTGGTTCAAGGTACGGATGCAGAAACATTGAAACGGATTCGTGAGGCATTGGACAAATAATTTCAATTTTCCACCTATAGGAAATAAGAGACAAGGATCTTTTTGTTGGTCTATTCAAGAAACAAGGTTTTTGGTCAAGAAATAAGGTTTTTGGTCAGGAAATAAGGTTTTTGGATCTTAGCAATGGGCCAGGATCGACAAGATGCCTTTTGAACCACCCTTTATGCTCGTTTATCCCTACTGAAAGTGAAAGTATTTCAGAAAAATGAAATACCGGGATTTTCTGCTTCAGCTTGCAGCGAATTTCCAAATTTAAATGACACATTGCACATGCTGTTATAATGCATTCAGCTCCGGAATCTATTGCGTTTTCAACTATCTCATTGACACTACGGGTTGCGATATAAGGCCTGGAAACAGACAAAAAAGTTCCGCAACATCGAGACGAATGATTCCACCTGACAGGTGTTCCTCCCAGTGAAGATAGAGTGTTTTCCATGAGACCGAAAAAATTTCTTTCATGTCGCATGGCAGGCGGACGAGCCAGCATGCACCCGTAGTAAGATGCAAATTTAAGCTCGTTGAGATTCCGGCTGAATCCCTTTAAAACACCTGCCAAATTAAGAATTTCCAACAGTTCAAAAAAATTCATGATTTCGAGATCAGGATTAAAAGGTCTGTCAAACATCTTCTGATATGCATACTGTGCTTCTTCATCTTGTTTTAGATGTAAATGCGCATGCTTCAGACGTAAAAAGCAGCTTGGGCACGGCGCTAAAAGCGGCCTGTCAGGTGGAGCGAGAAAGAGGTTTCTGGTGGGGAGATCTAACGCAAGTCCAGCGTTTACACTGTGCGCAGACGATGATCCACAGCAGTTCCAGTCTTCAAGCTCTATTAAATTTACATCAAATTGTCTGCAAAATTTATTCAGAGACTGATTGTTCTCCTTGGCTGAAGTTGCGAGTGAACACCCAGGGAAATAAGTCATTTCCTTCAATCTGCTAATATCCATCAGATGATCCCTCCTGATTGTTAAAGAATTGTCTTATGTCTTCAATCCCTTTAACCCTTGAGGGTGTCAAATCCAGCTTCCTTTTTGCGAGCATTTTTAAACCCACATCCATATCTGAAAAAAGGTCACGTTGTTTTATCTTGTACCTGAGCATTATCTCCAGTTTGTGAGTTCTGCCGTAACGCTTAATCGAATTCAGGACTTCCTTGTGAAAATTCAAAATATCCGGTTCAGCAATATCAACTCCTTCTTCCATAGCCATTTGACGCAACGCATCCATAATAGCCGGCATGTCGATTGCCTGGGGACATTCAACAGAGCATGTATTGCATCCAACACAAATCCAGATCGCAGAAGATTCAAGAACCTTCTTTTTAAAACCAAGCTGTATCAGACGTATCACTCCGTTTGGGTGATAATCCATGGCTTCAGCAAAGGGGCAACCTCCGGCACAGCAGTTGCAATGCCAGCATAAACCTAAATTAACGCCTGCGCGCTGCATCACATCGGACATGAATTTTTGATCCAGTTGGTTTAAAACCGGGATATTGTTCGAGTCTTCTATTACACTTTTTTCTATATTCGACATTTAACTTCCTGACGATAAATTTAAGTCTGGTAGACCCGGAAGAATCCGTGTCCAGCAGCTTTTTGCCCATATGCCTTCTTATTGGCTATAACGATTATAACAAGATTCATGCCATAATTTGCATTCTTATATTGTTTCATACTTTTTTTTACTTATAACGATGATGTTGCATGGGTTTTCGCAAGAAAATTATATTTGCCGACTTAGTAAAGACAGCTATATTTCATAAAAATTGTAATTAATTCCAAAAAAAATATGTCGGCACTTGTATCTATGATACACTTTCGTATCATGTATTGTCTCACTATTGAAGGTTTGATAAAAAAATCAATGCTCAACCTTCGGCAAAAACCACGCTGGCAAGCCATCTTGATTGCTCAGTCATTTCTGGCACGTATCTTGATAGTATTGTAAAAATACTATAATAATTTATATAATACAAATGTAATTGATAACATACAAGGAGGCGCACATGGATGTCGTATTACTCTCGCGTCTGCAGTTTGCTGCGGCCACAATGTTTCATTTTTTATTCGTTCCCCTCACTCTTGGATTATCCATCTTAGTCGCTTACATGGAGACAAAGTATGTCAGAACAGGGGATGAGACTTATCTCAGGATGACAAAATTCTGGGGCAAGCTCTTTTTAATAAATTTTGCGTTGGGTGTAGTTACAGGGATAACCCTTGAATTCCAGTTCGGAACCAATTGGTCCAGATACTCGGCATTTGTCGGTGATATTTTCGGATCTCTGCTTGCCATAGAAGCTACTGCTGCTTTTTTTCTGGAATCTACTTTCATCGGCATCTGGATATTTGGATGGAAAAAGCTTTCGAAAAAAGCCCATGCAACTGTCATGTGGCTGGTAGCTGCCGCGGGAAACATGTCCGCCATATGGATTTTAACTGCAAATGGATGGATGCAGCATCCTGTCGGCTACGCAATACGAAACGGAAGGGCTGAGCTTGTCGATTTTGCTGCGGTTGTTTTTAACAAATTTTCCATCCTGCAATTTTTCCATATGATACCCGCTGCAATGGTTCTTGCAGCATTTTTTGTTATGGGGATAAGCGCCTATCATTTATTAAAAAAACAGCACATCGATTTTTTTAATAGATCCTTTCGGATTGGACTCATTGCCGGATTGATTTCTTCAATTGCTGTAGCTGTGGGAGGAGACATACATGGCGTCCATGTATCCGAGGTACAGCCTGTGAAACTGGCAGCCATGGAATCACATTGGGAGACAACCACAAGGGCACCGCTTCACCTCTTTGCCATTCCTGATGAAAAAAATGGAAGAAATATCGTTGAGATAGGTTCTATTCCAGGCCTTCTAAGCTTCCTTGGTTACCATGATTTTGACCATGAAGTAAAAGGACTGAACGATTTTCCAAAAGACGAACGCCCGCCGGTCCTGATCACTTTCATTGCCTTTAGAACAATGGTAGGGCTTGGGACTCTTTTTATTATCCTGACAGTATCCGGCTGGTTTTTAAGGAATCGCCTTGTGGAAAGCAAAAGGTATTTAACAATTATGCTTTGGTCCATACCCCTTCCCTATATTGCTATTGAAATGGGATGGGTGCTGGCAGAGGTCGGACGGCAACCGTGGATTGTCTATGGTATTATGAAAACATCGGATGCAGCATCCCCTGTTGCAGGGTCTCAGGTTCTGGTGTCTTTGATTGCATTCATACTGGTGTATGGTCTCCTGGGGGCAGCCGGATTCTATCTGATTGCACGGGATGCAAAAAAAGGACCTGAAACAGCATAATAATTTACAGGAGGTAATACAATGGAACTGCAATCAATATGGTTTTTTCTGTGGGGGCTGTTATGGGCGCTATTCTTTATGACAGACGGCTTTGATTTCGGCATAGGAATCCTTTATCCGTTTTTAGGTAAAAGTGATTATGACAAGCGTGTTATGATAAATTCTATAGGACCCTTGTGGGACGGTAACGAAGTATGGTTGATTACAGCCGGAGGAGTTACATTCGCGGCATTTCCCACAGTCTATGCGGTAATGTTCTCGTCACTTTATTCCGCCCTTATGTTGATTCTTTTTGCGCTCATTTTAAGGGGTGTGTCATTTGAATTTCGCGGGAAAGTGAATAACCCGAACTGGATAAAAGTATGGGATGCGTGCATTTTTATAGGGAGCTTTGTTCCCGCGCTTCTTTTTGGTGTTGCTTTCGCCAATATTTTTCAGGGTATCCCCATTGATGGTAACGGCTTTTACCATGGAACTCTTTTTACACTCCTTAATCCATATGGCCTGCTGGGAGGCATTCTGTTTCTGTTTCTGTTTCTTGTTCATGGTGCTTTGTGGCTGGCAATCAGGTCAGAAGGAGATCTTCATGAAAGAGCTGTATCCACGGTAAAAAAGCTTTGGCCCATACTCCTAATAGTTGCGGTCATATTTCTTGTGGCCAGCGTATTTTCAACGAAACTCTATGACAATTATCTGGAATATCCCGTGCTTTTCCTGGTGATACTCATAGCGGTCGCCGCCCTTTTAGGAACCAGAATGTTTATTTCTAAAAAAGCCTACTTCAAGGCATGGTTTTCATCGTCTGCTACAATTGTTTCATGCATATTTTTCGGAATTATAGGTCTTTTTCCAAACCTGTTTCCTTCGAGCATAGCTGATGAATACAGCTTGACCGCTTTTAACGCATCGTCGAGTCCGCTTACATTGAAAATCATGCTGATTGTGGTTGTGCTGTCCATACCTGTGGTTCTTGCCTACCAGATATGGGCTTACAATCTATTCAAAGGCAAGATTACAGAGGAAGATCTGGAATATTAGTAATCGTATGCCTTTTACAAAAATTAAGGGGTTGACCGGCAAAGTGTATGCACCGGAAAAACTCCCAACTGACAAAAAAAAGAATCCTTGCAAAGAGTGCTTTTCATGTCAGTGGTGCAGTAATGAACGATGTATTGCCTGCAGGGAAACAGATACTTGTGAAAGTAAATGTCAGGCTTCCGGAAGATAAGAAAAAGGAGAATATTTTGATATGAAAGCTACAGATCAATATAAAATTTTCAACCCTGCTACCGGAGAGGAAGCTGGTTGTTACGATGTCATGGACAGGGGTGCCGTGAATGAGGCGGTCGAAAAAGCCAGGGCTGCCTTCAGGGAATGGTCAAAAACCGATTTTCAGATTAGGAAAAACATTCTGAAAAAAGCCATTGCCGTGATTGCAAACGACCCTGAAAAATATGCCAATGTAATATCTTCCGAAACCGGCAAGACACTGCACGATGCCCTTCTGGCAGACATATATTCGGCCCTTGATCTTTTCAAGTATTACGCCAAGAATGCCGGAAAATTTTTAAAGCCTGTTAAAGTGTCAAGCGGTATTCTGCTCCCGGGCAGAAAGGCATACTATCTCTTTGAACCCAAAGGGGTTATCGGTATTATAGCACCATGGAACTATCCATTCACTCTTGCAGCAAGCCCTGTCATAGCTGCTGTCATGGCCGGCAACACCGTTTTACTCAAGCCGTCTTCCCAGACAACCCGAAGCGGTGTAATCATAAAAGAAGTAATGGAACTGGCGGGCCTTCCAAAAGATGTTATTCAGGTGCTTACCGGGCCGGGGAGCTTGACCGGTCAGGCGCTGATTGAAAACGAAAATATTGATATGCTTTTTTTCACCGGATCGACGGAAATCGGGAAACAGGTGAACATTCAGGCTGCTAAAAGATTGATTCCTGCAATCATGGAGCTTGGAGGGAAAGACGTAGCGATTGTAACGGGAAAAGCCAACCTGGACCGGGCAGCCCATGGTGTGCTGTGGGGTGGAATTACAAACAGTGGACAGACATGTATCGGTACGGAGCTTGTTCTTGTTGACCGCACTGTCTATGACGAGTTTCTGACTAAAATAACAAATCTCGCAAAAAACCTTAAATCCGG
>JAFDJC010000177.1 GCA_019307665.1 Deltaproteobacteria bacterium
TGAATAAAGCCCTTGAAATAAATCCCAGGCTACCGGAAGCTTATAAGCAAAGGGGCATTGCATGGGAGAAAAACGGTGCCTTCGACCAGGCCATAGAAGATTTCAGTAAATCATTAATACTTGATCCACGTTCACCGGAAAGTCTTACCCATCGAGGTATCGCATGGGATGGCATTGGTAAAACCGACAGAGCAATCGCGGATTTTACAAAAGCGATCGCATTAAACCCCGATTATGCAGAGGCTTATAAACAGAGAGGCATTGCATGGGGAAAAAAAGGCAGCCTTCCAAGAGCCATTGAGGATTACAATAAATCACTTGAATTAACAAAAGATTTAGATACAAACATATCGGAAAACGCCCTTGCAGCAGGTGACAACGAAACTGAGCCCGCCGATAAAGAATCAAATGCTGCAAAACACTTCAGAATCGGGCTTTCCTTGGGCAAAAAAGGGGATTACGACAAAGCCATCGAATATTTTACCAGGGCGATCAATACTAATACTGCTTTTGCCAAGGCATATTATAACAGGGGGCTGATATGGATCAGTAAGAAAGAATATAATCAGGCAATCGCTGACTTAAATAAGGCTGTTGAAATCAATCATAGTTATGAAAAAGCCTATAATCATCGGGGTGAAGCCTGGCACGGATTAAAAAAATATGACCAGGCCCTGGATGATTTCAACAGGGCCATTAAAATCAATATGCGATATGCAGAGGCTTATTACAACCGAGGCGTGACTTGGACAAAAAAGAGTGAATATGAAAGAGCCCTTCTGGATTTCAACAAGGCCATAGGAATCAACCCCCGATATGCTGAAGTGTATAACCAGCGCGGAATAATCTGGGACCATAACGGAGACCATGAAAGGGCTGTTGAAAATTATAACACGGCCCTTGAATTAAACCCCCAATATGCAGCCGCATACTTTAACAGGGGGTTGGCATTACAAAATCTTAATCAACTAGACAGGGCAATTACGGATTACACAAACGCCATCTCGATCATTCCAGGACATTCCATGTCTTATACCCAGCGTGGCAGTGTATGGTCGATGAAAGGTGATTATTCAAAAGCGATCAGGGACTTTAACAGGGCAATTGAATTAAATCCGTACAGTTCAGAAGTTTACTGTAAGAGAGGAATCGCATGGAACAGCCAGAATAAAACAGATCAGGCTATACGTGATTTCAACAAAGCTCTGGAAATTCACCCGGCATATTCTGAAGCCTTTAATAACAGGGGCGCCGTATGGATAAAAAAAGGCAATCTAAAAAAAGCAATTCTTGATTTTAACAGAGCGCTGGAGCTTGACACAAAAAATGCGGATGCTTTATGCAACAGGGGGATCGCCTGGAGAAAAGCAAAAAATATTAAACGGGCAATGAATGATTTTAACAAGGCCTTGGAAATAAACCCTCGTTTTGCCAAGGCTTATTATAATCGCGGCATTTCATATAATGATGCAAAAAAGTATTACCAAGCCATTGCGGACTACAATATGGCGATTAAAATAAACCCCAACAATGCAAAAGCATACAACCAGAGAGGAATCGCATGGAATAACAAAAATAATATGGATCAGGCCATATCAGATTACAATAGAGCTATTGAAATTGATCCTCTATATGTTGCAGCCTTTTTCAACAGAGGGCTCGCATGGGATAAAAAGAAAGACTTTAATAAAGCAGCCGACAACTTTACTAAAGTAATCGATTTATATCCAAATAACTCCATGAGCTATCTACAGCGCGGCATCCTGTTAAAAAAACAGAGTAAATACAAAGAGGCAATTGCTGACTACACTAGCGCTATTAAAATCGACCCTTTGTTTGAAGAAGCATACTTTAACCGCGCAATCGCATGGGGAATGGAAAACAATTATGACCAGGCGATAAGGGATTATTCGGAAGCAATAGGCATAAACCCCAATTATGCTGAAGCCTATTATAATAGAGGGCTTGCATGGGAATATAAAGGCAACATGGAACGTGCGATTGCAGATAATAGCAGGGCTAAGGCGCTGAATTCACGCTTTGCGAACAGTTCCTATGAAAGTGAAATTGATGTCATAGATGCTGCCGGCTCACCTGAGGGAACGGAAATCAACAGGAAAGCCAAAATCATGCTCGATAATGGGCTCAAATGGAGCAGAAAAGGTGAATATGACAAAGCAATTGAAGAATATAAAAAAGCAATCCGAATAAGCCCGGAATATGCATCTGCATACTTTTATAAAGGACTTGCACTGTATAATAAGGGTGCGCTTGAACAAGCTTTAAAAGATTTCAAGAAAGCGCTGAACCTCGATCCGGCAAACAACGACTACCAGAGGATTATGTCAAATGTCAACGCAAAGCTTAAGCAAAATAAAAAGAAAAGTGCGCAATAAAACAGACTTGCAGCGGGCAGAGCTATCGAATTAAACAAAGGCTTAAGCTAGGAATATAAGTAACAACAAGAAGCAGTGCAAAAAGAAGCAATAGGTAAGGTATGGATGCCCTGTAAAGAAGGGGCACAGGTTTTTGAAATTTAAGGCTTGCAATAAAAAGATTCATACCAACAGGCGGTGTGGAATACCCGATTTCAAGATTTAAAAGAAAGATAATGCAAAGATGCACTGGATCTACACCGTACTGCAGAGCTACAGGAACAATAATCGGAACTATAATGACGATAGCGGAAAAAATATCCATTATGCAGCCTACTGCGAGCAAAAAAATATTCAAACCGCAAAGAAAAACATATTTGTTTTGAGTGATCCCGGTCAAATAACCCAATATCAAGTTTGGAATCTTTTCATCCACGAGATACCCGGTAAACCCAAGGGCAAAGCTTAATATAACGATTATCGCCCCTGACAGAACAGCGCCTTCCACGATGATGCCCGGAAGCTGCCTGAAAAATCTGACTTCTTTTAAAATAAAACATTCCACTATCGTAACGTAAACCGCAATGACTGCCGACACCTCGGCTATTGTGACAAAACCTCCGTAAATACCGGCGACAATCAAAACAATGACCGGCCATTCCCAAACAGCAGCAATAAATGCTTTCCAGATACCGGGGTGGGAAACCTCCTGACTGACAGGTCGTCCCCTTTTCTTGTTGAACGAATAATCTTTACAGAATGAATAAAAAGACAGCACCGTAATCGACAAAATTCCGGGTATAAGCGCTGCCATAAAAATTTCCGAGATATTGATCTTTGCCACAACGCCGTAAAGGATAATCGGCAGGCTGGGTGGAAACAGTAGTCCTAGACTACCGGAAGTGGTCAGAAGACCAAGGGAAAAAGTTTCAGAGTATTGCTCCTTAATGAGTATGGGATATAGAATACCGCCTATGGCAACGATAGTAACACCGCTTGCGCCTGTCAATGCTGCAAAAAAAGCACATCCTAACACAGCCGCAATCGCCATGCCGCCCGGCACCCTGCCGGTTACGGCCCTCAAAAAATTCATTATTCTGACAGGCGCATTGCTTTCTGTCAGCAGACATCCTGTGAATGTGAACATGGGGAGCGCCATAAGAACAGGCATGGATGCCAGCCTGTTCATTTCAATCAGGATCATCTGGATAGAAAGCGGGTCATAGTCGACAAAATAAAAACATACAATTGAAAGGCCTGCTATGACGGTAAAAAGAGGTGCTTCCAGAAGAATAAAAATGAGAAGAATAATTATCGTTATAAAAAGAAGGCTCATTCTTTAATAAAAATTCCATTAAGGCTTTCAAGTATGCCCGTAAAATAACGGAAACATGTCAGGCCGAAAAAAATGGGAAAAATCATGGAAAGCCGGCCACGGGCGCCAAAAATACTAATCTCGTTCTCTACGAATTGAAAAGAAGCGATTAAAAGAATACCGGTAATAATGACTCCGAAAGAAGAGACCAAAAAGTATGAAAGCTTTTGAAATTTTTCGGGACAGTACCTGAGAAAGAGCTCTAGCCTGAGATGACGCTTTGTTTTCATTGCTACGGTTGCGCCTAAAAGTGCTGTCCAGACAACGAACACCGGTGAAAACTCAAGGATTTTATCAAAAGAAACCTGAAAAAGATTACGGGAAATTATGTTAAAGGTCACACCGACAACAAGGGCCGAGAAAAAACACACAACAAGAAATTTTTCACATGCAAAAAGAAAGTTGTCAATTATTTTAATTAACCGCATGATCCTTGCTATCAGACGCCCTATGCTCGGCACGAAGGGTTCTGAGAATATCTTTTATTCTATCGAAGGTTTCTCTTGAATATAGATCAGGCATGCTGCTTTCATAGGCCTTGGCTGCATTTTTCTCAAACAATCTGATCTGCTCCCCGGGTGGTGTAACAAACTGTACACCTGCTTCTGATAAAATAGACCTTGCTTCCTTATTTGAACCGCGGGTTAATTTAACAAGTTCGCGGCAATATTTTTTTGTGAGCTGTTTTATTATCTTCTGATTTTTTTCAGACAAATTATCGAAAACTTTTTTATTCATTATAAAACCACCGGTTGCATTCACCATCGGATAATCAAGCATGTATTTGATTCGCCAATACCATTGAAATGCAGCGGCAGCCACAGGAACAGAATAAAATGAATCTATCATGCCTGTTTCAAGGCCTGTGTTCACATCTGCAACATGGAGCGGGTATGTCTTGATTCCAAACGAATCAAAAAATATTTTCGCCACCTTGTCGCCTGTCCAGAGCCACATCCTTATATCACTAAGGCTTCCAGTCTCGGATATGTTTTTTTTGGAAAAAAAATAGACAAAGCCGCCGTCAATATACCCAAGAAAGACATACCCTTTTTCTTCAAACCCCTTTGCAAACTCATCATAAAGCTTTTCTTTGACAACATCTACTTCCTCAAGATTTCTGAACAGCAGCGGTGCCTCAAGGATTCTGATCTTGGGTTGAAGAATACCAAGCCCGACCCCGGAAAATCCGGCTGCCTGGATTCTGTTCACCCTCATTTTACGGATCACATCAGATTCATCACCGCTCACGCCCCCAGCATATATTTTCAGTTGGATCTCTCCCCCTGTTTCTTCTGCGACATCATCAGCCATCATCCGCAGAATATTTGTCCATGGGCTGCCCTCCGGCATCACGGATGCGACTTTAATAATTGTTGTTTCAGCAATAGCATTCGCTGCAAATCCAAAGGCTGCAAAAACAGCGACCAAAATCGTAACTTTCCTTAAAAACTTATTCATTATTTTCTCTCTTTTATTCAAAAAGAATATCTGTCGCCTCAAGATATATCTTCGCACGCTCTTTAGCGACAATATTCAACATGCGATATTCCTTCCCGTTCCAGGAATGCTCTATAATTTTCTTTAACACCTCTATGTATTGCTCGCGTTTCTGATTCTGATAAAGATAGTAACGTGCGTACTGAAGATCTGTATGTAAAAAGTTTTTGCCGGCAATCTCCTTGTGACGTTTGTAACACTTCAATGCAAGCTCAGGGTTGCCCCCGAGTATCGGCGGGACAGAAGAATAAATTGTCATCAGATTAAGATAAGCGCCGCCATAATAGTATTCAGGCTCAAGGGTTTCTACCCTTTTCATTATTGTTTCGGCAATATGCAGCCTTGAAATCGCTTTTATCGATTCCTTATTGACATTTATATATGCGGTTAAGTTGATACCATACCAGAAAAGGGCCGGGACATCATCTTTTTCAAGGCTTTTAATGAAATCATCGGCAAAACAAACCTTTTTAAGCTTTTCACTGCACCCCGGATGCCGAACCTCAAGCGCTTTCAGGCCATAATCCATACCTTTTCTATAGTTACGGCTGATCTCATTCCTGAGATGTGCTATCTCCGTCTTTCCTTTTTTGTATCCATCCACTTCAAAAACAGCCCCCTCCAGTTTGCCCTCTAAAAGCGCATATGTATAACTGAAGTAAGCCTTGGACAAGAGTACCAGCATGCGGTAGTTTTCAGGATCATTTGCGAGAAGAGCTTCAAGGTTTACAAGGTTTCCCGGTGCCGCCTTTTCAAGAAATTCGATGTTATCGTATTCATTTTCAAACTTCGTTAACGCTATATCGGCCATATCAACAACGTCATTAATCATAATTACTCTGTAGGAACAGGCACACAGACAGAGAGCAATCATACTGGCGAAAACAAATCTTAATAAAATCCATAGTTTCATTATGTTACCCTTCTTATTAACTGAAATCTGTTTCTTCCTACATCATACCGAAATATAAATCAATTCAGAAATCACCCTGTGCAAGCATAAATATTCAGGACATTCCCTAAAAACAAAGCTCAACAATTAACAAACGTAGTAGAATCAAGAACTGAGCTGAATTGGCAAGTGAAAAAGCCATTGTATTGATTAATTATTGTGGCCTTCCCCCTGTTTTTTTCAATTTTTATTTTTTTTAATCATACAAAGGGCTATGTGATGTAACCTGGGGATTTTAATCCCAGGAAAAAACAAATATTAACCATTTCAGTTTTTTTGTATAGTGGCCTCGACCTTCATAATTTTTCCTTATGAATAGTTATAGATCTCAATTAAAGTCAGCATTTCTTTTGTGCTAAATAGATAATCATGAATAGGAAATATCTGCCATCCGAATATTGCTAAATTTAAAAGCAAGATTCGGGTGGCAATCTTTGATTTTTTTCATTAAAGTCCTGTAAGAATGCAAATACAAGGAGAGGAAAATGGATAATATTGATTATTCTCAGCGGTCAGATGATTACAAACGGATTGAAAAAGCGATTCAATTCATCGAGGCTAATTTCAAA
>JAFDJC010000390.1 GCA_019307665.1 Deltaproteobacteria bacterium
TCACAAGAGAAGAGATGGTTTTATGTTCGTGGATATCTTTGTCTTCGCAAACCGGGACAACCCACGTTTTTATTGTAATTTTTGTCATATCCCCTGATTTTAACCTTAACATCTTACGATCTCCTTTTATACTCGCATTTGGGTTTCACCTTGGCTATTGACTGCCCACACCTGATTCCTATATCCCCAATTGATCGTAAACAAAATGAAGAAACTTCTGGGGCATCCTCGACTTTCGCTCAATTGAGGTATTGAGGGTATTATTTTAACTGATTGTTCAGGTTAGTCAATGAGATTGTCGCAAAAGTAATTTTTACCTGCCCGTACCCATTTGTTGAGTAGTAACACCCTATTGTAATTGTATTTTAAATTTTCTATAATAATATTCAAGTTTCGCAACCTAAAATCAAAACAAATCCTTTGAAGGGCGGTACGTGAACAAGCAATGCGAGCGCTAACCCCGTAGCTTGCTGCGGGGAGGCTTCAATAATATTTTTAAAGAAAAAGCTGAAAAACTGCCGGCACATTAAAAACGGCCCATAACCAAACCATAATTTAAACATTTTAATATGAGGGAATTACATGCGGATCGTTACAAGACCTGATTTTGATGGCGTGGTTTGCGCGGTTCTTCTTTTTGAGGCGGAACAAATCACAAAACCCACAAAGTGGGTTGAGCCCAATGAGATGCAAAAAGGCCTGATTGATGTTTATGATGGCGATATCATAGCCAACTTGCCATATAATGAAAATTGTTCACTATGGTTTGATCATCATTATTCCAATCAATTCGATGGATCATTTAAAGGGGTTTTCAAGCTTGCGCCGTCAGCGGCGGGGGTTATTTTTGAGTATTATAAAGACAGGTTTAAGCGAGATTACATGGAGTTGATTGAGGAAACCGATAAGATCGACTCAGCGGATTTGTCTGAAGATGAAGTGCTCAGTCCTGAGGAATACCCGTATGTACTGCTTTCAATGACTGTTTTAGGCCATGAGGATTATGATGAGGCTTACTGGAACAGATTGGTCGACTTGCTGAGGAAGTATGACATTGCCCAGATACTCAAAGATCCTGAAGTCAGCAAGAGATGCAATGACGTGGTTGGGCAAAATAATCAATATAAATTCTTTCTGGAAAAATATACACGAATGGAAGGGCATGTATCCGTTACCGACTTTCGATCTTTGGATAAGACCCCGCCGGGAAATCGGTTTTTGAGTTACTGCTTATTCCCGGATTCTGTTGTGAATGTTAAAATTCGTCATGATAACAAAGACCAAAGCAAGCTGATTGTTAGTGTCGGTCATAGTATCTTTAATCGAAATTGCCAGGTCAATGTGGGACGAATGCTGTCTCAATTTGAGGGTGGCGGCCATGAAAAAGACGGTTCCTGCACATTTAATGCCGGTAAGGCCGGCGACTATATTCCTAGAATCATCGAAATCTTGAAAAAGAATAAAAAATAACCAAAGATATTTGAAATTTCTTCATCGCAAGAATCCAGAATCCAGAAGTCAGAATTCAGAATTCAGGAGTTAGCAATTAGAAGAATTTGGATGTCGTTACGCCCCCACTTATTTGATTTTACTGACTGAGCTGTAGGCGAAAACCTTATTCTGAATTCTGGCTCCTGACTCCTGAATACTTTGGGAAACATTAGCAATAATGACAATAGAAATAAATTGTGCGAGATAAATTCTCAGACTAATTTTGTAAGAATACCTTTTTAGAAAGAAGCCAGGTTTTTCAAAAGGGAAATTTGATTCCATGAAAATGGATCTTTCCGGCACGGGGAAATGGCATTATTGGTAAATACCGGGTCTGATTCAAGGTCGTATCGGGATGCAGTTGCGGCCTTTTGCC
Organism: Deltaproteobacteria bacterium; assembly: GCA_019307665.1. Lineage (GTDB taxonomy): Bacteria > Desulfobacterota > Desulfobacteria > Desulfobacterales > SURF-7 > JAFDJC01. The sequence goes on from JAFDJC010000390.1 coordinate 1,868, forward strand.
ACAACACCGTATGGGGAATGGGTGTATAATGGGCTAGTATCGGAGTGATGTTACATGCTTTTACCATTTGAATTGAAGCTTTTAGGGTACTGAGAGATTCACCGGGCAGGCCTGCAAGGAGATAGGCACCAATCTCATCCCGCCTAAATCCCGCATTTTTCAAATTGAACACCGCACGCTTGAAATCTTTTTCAGTTACTTTTTTATCCGGTTCTTCGGTCTTAAAGGAAAAGGCGCCGGTTTCAATGCCCAGGCGTATGGTTTTAAAACCGGCCTTTTTCATCAGCCTTGCTATCTCATCCGTTATTTCACTAGCATGAACCGCATTCGGCGTATGAAACCATGCATTAATCCCGGAGTTGATTATCCCATTAAGTATCGGTATCACATGTTGATGAGGATTTATTAACAGGGCGTCGTCGTAA
>JAFDJC010000391.1 GCA_019307665.1 Deltaproteobacteria bacterium
AGCCCAAAAAAATATACTGCAAATAATAAGGTTTTTAGTCAAGGATATTCCTTGTTTCAACTGATAGCTAAAATAATACTATCAAATACAGAGAGGAACTGAGTATTCGACATAAGTCAGTGCTTAAATGACAAATCGTGCCACAAGACGCTCTATGGCGCCAGAGGCATTACACAGAGCGTTTTTCGCATCAGTATAGGGGGTAATAGCCTGGATAAAATTAAAGCGGCTGAGGGGAGGGCTGATATTTTTTGTGGAAAAAAAGTAGGAAGCTGAAAAACGTATGCGGGCCAATAGATAACGCGCGAGAAAATTGTCAATCGGAGAGCGAAAAAAGTCGGAGCGAATAATTGGCATGGTTCGGAGCGAACTTAATCACTTACTCAAGTAAGGCTCCGTACTTTCGCAAAATGTCTTCCTTTGTGATTTTCTCGGGAACGCCACGGGGCTTTGTGACTGTCTTGCCGCTGAGGATCAGGATTTCATAGAGATAAAAAATGGCATAGCGATCATTATGGAAGACAATGCATTTGTTGGCGTTTTCCTTGCGCACTTTCTGGCGGAACTTTCTAATGCCAGTGTCTTCTCCCGCGTCTTCAAGCTTTTCCTGCTGGATCATCCAGTCGCGGAAAGCCCTGGTTAGCGCCATGGTCAAAATGGTGAGATAGGCGTGAACAAGAAAACCGGCCTTGCTGTTTTCCGGCGGTCTTTTGATGAACCATCCCTGCTTTGATTCCCTGAACAGGGAGTTTTCGATTTCACTTCGGGCATCATAGCCGTCGTAAACTTTCAGCGGTTTGCTGACCGGGCCATTGGTTAGAATAACCAGCGTTTTGATATTGGGATTTTTTTCTCTGTAGGGATCATGCAAAACAACTATTGCGTTAATGGGATTTGGTTTAAAATCGTTTCTGTTTTCATGGCTGCCGCTGCCAAGTTCACTATAGAAACCCGCAGTGGTCAGCCCCGCAATCCCTACAACATCCCAATTGTCGGTTACTTGTTTTTTATTTTTTCCATGCCCCGTGGTTTTTTTGCGCTCTCTTGTGACGCGTTGGCCATGTTCCACCAACGAAAGAGTATCCTCGTAGACATTCTGGCTTGATTTAGCCGGGATATAAAATATGATACCTATACTATTGAGCCACCACAGCAGCTTGCCGTCCATAAAACCGCGATCCATGGCAATAGATATAATTTTGGCATGTTCGCCAAGATTGGAAATAGCCTGTTCTATAACCTCTTTTGCCAAAGTAATATCGCTGGTCTCAATAGTGGCAAAACGCATGGCGATGGGAAGGCGGGAGTTTGGATCCCAAACCACCCATATTTTAAAACCAAACACCACAACCCTGATTTTTTCGATTCTGACTCTGCGTCGTCTGAGTTCCGGGCCTTTTTTCTTGGTCACCTTACCTCGACCCTTGCATTGCTCGGTAGATTCAAGGTCGGAGGCATCAAGCAATGCTTTGATTCTACGCGGAAAAAATGATTTGGCTGCCAGAATTGAAATGACTTTATTAAAAACTCTTTCTATGGTTTTGCCGGCAATAGCCACTATGAACGATGCGATAAACTCCGGACAAACCGGTCCTCTAATTTCGGTGTTGTTTTTGTCCTTCCGGTTTGTTGAAGATTTATCAAGACTTCGTCGATTGACGCCTTGCTCTATTTCACGGCCATTAAATCCCACAAGATGCATAAGAGATTGAGATTGCAATAAAACAGGTCCGATATGGTAAAAAAAGTTCAAACCTGCTACAATACGCATTAAATAAATGAGAATAACCGCAGAAAAGGAGACAGGGCTCTGTCGTTTGCGATGACGTCGCGGGGCAAGCTGTTCAATGATTTTCATGATCCCGAGTTCACGCAGGAAACAGAAAAATTCATCAAATAAGCCTGCATCTCCAAGCCCGTATATTTCATGAACTTTATCTTCATTGACAAGCTCTTCTGCGATTCCAGCCTGATCTCTTCTGGCGGTGTGCCAGACAAGTCGCTTGAATATGGTTTCTGATGCGCTTGTGATAATGTCCATGCCCCCTACCATACAGTGTAAGAGGCTGGCTGTCAAATCGGGCGGTTGGGTAACACATTGATATTACTGAATAATTCGGTCACAAAATTTTGCTTATCAGCCACTTTATGGAGGATGAATAGGACAGGCTACATTAACCTCGTCTGTCGTTGCAAGAAGAGTGCGTCAATGGTCTTGTGGTGCCTGATTTGAGCAAGGCGCAAGGTGAGAATGAATTTTTACTTTTGTCTGTTTTTGGTGAACTTTTTT
>JAFDJC010000392.1 GCA_019307665.1 Deltaproteobacteria bacterium
ATCCTGATAACCATCTGTTTTTAATGGCCAAAATTTAACATTATTGTATCTAACATAAGAATTTGTGATTTGGGTGTCAAGCAAAGAGTGACGCGTTACGCGTCCAGGCATGAACATTCTGCGGGAATGAGGATGACGTACGAAGGTTATACATCTATTGAGCCAGTTTCAAGCTGAAACGTTTTGAAACTGGCTCTTCTGAGAAAAATTTGCCCCGTTAGATGCTCAAGACAGACCGAATCCTGTCAGCAGGTGTATCTAACGGGGCACATGCACTGCATCAGACCTTAACGGCCACCGATAACTTTTCTCAGATTTTTCATGTTAAAATAGGATGGTACAATGCCGTATTTTTCAGCATCCATATTGAACCAGTTATTCATCATATAGTTATTGCTTGAGTGGATCCTTTGCACATCAGCCACGAGAAACCCCGAGGGCATCATACAGCCCTGGCCGCTGATAGCCCAGCAATGGTTATAGAAAAGATAGGGCCGACCCCGCTTATCATAAAACTCGACATAAAAACAGGCATAGGTTTCCGGATCAAGGTACATGACCGCCCTGGATACGGAAGAAACAATCTTAGGAATGTACTGCAGCATCACAGTATTGACACGTTGATAAAGCTGATCAGCGCAGCCTCCACCGGGCTTGTCTTTTATCTCCTGCAATTGGTCTTTTGCCTGCCTGCTGACCAGTAACAGTTTTCGTCCCATATATTTCCATTCATAATTGGTGGGCTTTCCCTGGAAACCGGTGGCCGCGTCATAGGTAATATCCTGGCCGCCGGGCAGTTTGTCCCACCTCTGGGCCGCGGACATCCGGCGGACCCTTCGCAAAGACGTAATATACATCCACTGGTCATCCTGCGTGTCCGGGTCATCATAACGATGTGTCAGGATGATAAGTCCTTTAAGGTCATAGGGATACGTAAACCCCATGCATTGAAACCACTGGTAATTGTTTGGGTTAGGCTTGGTGTCCGGCACATCTTTTCCAAATATGCGTCCCTTCCACCAATAATAGAATTGATCTGAAACGCTATACCGCTTATGTCCTTTTTTATCAGTCACGCCTGTGGCAAAATTGACATCCATCTGCTGGCCATAGATGAGCGAATAAACAAAGTTCCAGCCAAGCTCAATTCCATTCGTGGAACCCGGAAAGGGAATGCCGCTTTTATAATTCCTGAGGTGTCCTCTTTCATCGATGCGAGCGGTTCCTTTATTTTTCTTTGTGGCTTCAGCGATACGCCTTCGGTTTTCACCCGGCCATTGATCCAGGGGGATAAACGCCGTCTCGTTTATCCTCGTATATCCCCATAATTCAGGATGCGTGCAGATGTCATAAAATGTGTCAGGAAGAAGATCCTTGATTTCCTCAATCGGCTTTGCCTTGTAGCCCCACGAATTAATTATTGTCTGGTTGGGGAATGCCTCGCCATTACGAATACCAAAACAATTCTTTTTTGTAATCGCCGGGCAAAATGTTCCGTACCACTTGCCTTTGAAGTTGCCGGGGATTTTTTCAGGGGTCTGCGCTGCCGGACAAAATTGTGGCACAACGACCCAAAGCAACACAGATGCCATGACAACAAACAGCGGCCTTAGAAGAGTATCCGTTTTTTTCATGTTCAATTCCTCTCTTGTTTAAATTTATAGCCAAAATGCCTTTGCACTTACCCCCTAATTTTCGTTCTGTACCAAACTGATAGAAAGTTTAAAGTTAACAGAAGATAAAACCCGGCAGAATGTTATTTGAAATGGTCGCGGATGAAATAGCCGTTTATTCTTTTCGCCGCATGGGTGATCGGTTCATATAAGGATCATCTCGATTCAGCCTAAATCGTTTGCATACGATCATTTGCTAGCAGACAGTCTGGTTAAAAGCAACCCGGTTTAAATTGGTATGGTCTGGGTATTTATTTTACCCATTATAGATGTTCATAAGGTGGGTTCTGAGATTTTCACTTTTATTTCTTATCCCAATTTTTCTCCTGATGTTTTTTCTGTGGGTTTCAATTGTCCGGTCAGACAGGTTCAATAGATTGGCTATCTCTTTGGTCGTTTTGCCCTGTTTTATAAGATTTGATATCTGAATCTCTGCGGGTGTCAGCTTTAAATGCTTGACTGATAATCGATGTGAAAATGGTGAAATAATGTCCTCGAGGTTTGACTCGACAATATTTGCATAGGACTTCTGTTTTGTATCTATTGCGCTACTCTTTAATTTCTCTAAAAAAGGCATCACCAGTTCTCGAATATTCGATAACACTCTCTCTTCAATAAGCTGCATTGACTTCCTGAAGATCCTGAGCTTTGGTTCGCAACTCCTCCTCTCTTTCTTTCAGGGCCAGCTCAGCCTGCTCTCGCTCGGTTATGTCACGAATGATTATTAAAATGGCGGGTCGACCGTCGTATTGAATCCTGGCATCGGAGGTTTCACAGGGTATGATCTTTCCGTTTCTGGCGACAGTATGCGTGGAGAGTTTTTTCGGAGAAACTTTTTTCCCTGCAAGCCTTTTATTCATTCGTTCTCCAATCATTTTTTTGTCCTGATCCCTGACAATCTCCAAGGTGCCCAGGCCCTTGTCTATATCGTGTTGGGTGTACCCAAACAGCTTGGTAAATTCAGTATTGATAAGCTTGAAACGGGATTCTTGAATTACCGCTATAGCATCCGGGCTTAGATTTACAAGATTCCGGTATCTTTCTTCACTATCCTTAAGGGCTTCTTCTGCTTGAATACGATCCGTCATGTCCTGTGAGTAGACAGCAAGACGATCGACCTTCCCCAGATTATCAAAGACAGGATATATGCTGATATCATACATCCTTCCTTCACGATCACTTACAAATCGACCCGGCTCTCCTGTCGCAACAACTTTTTCAGAATACATTTTTCTGATTTCGGCTGCATCATAAGGCATAACATCGAAAAGTGACATTCCAATAATTTCTTCTACGCTTTTTCCTAATCTCTGAGCAGCAACTTTATTGCAGGAAATGAAAGTTAATTTTTGATGGTCCACCAATATTGCCGTCTCTGTCAGCGCGTTCAGGAACCCTATCAGTTCAGCGTCTTTCTCTAACAGGAGTTCGTTAGACTCCTTCAGTGCAAGAGTGCCCTTTTCTAACTTCGTAACCTTTTTTTCCAGTTCCACGTAGGTCGGCTTTTTTGCCATTAGAAACTCCTTAGGTTGCGCTTGATAAAGCCAACCGGGCCATTCCGCTGGGGAATTAGGGTCATTATTCTATAAGGATCCTCGGGGATATTTCTGAAGGCATTATGACTTGACACCATTATGATGTCAAATCATCATGCCATTAACCCGTGTTTCAGAAGTTCAGCATTTTGAAAACGGGCAAGGATAGGGAAAGGGGGACAAAATTGCCCACGGTATACATTTTTGCACACACGTAAATGCCTGTTCATTGTCTCTACCTGCCTGAATGCACCACAAGAAATAATCCTAACCGGTTAAAATTCCGTTGATTCCCATCAGGTTGAGCATGGGCCGTCTTTGCTGCACCTCCATTGGCATGTTACTTGCTATATATAGAAATTGAGAATGGCAAAGTTATTTTCTGCCGTCAGTATCGTGACATAAACTTTTTTTGGAAAGATGCCGATAATAAACAAAAGCATCTTTTATTCTTTGGACAATCACAAGGAGAATACCCGTGTGCAAGATTACAATAACAAATTTATTAATTTCTCTTGTCTTGGTATTTTGCGTGACTTCCATTAGCGCCTGCAAAACCACTCTAAGTCTGGACGGGATTAATTTTGCCTGGGGCGCAGGGCCGGAAGTGACCCATGCTATTGATTCGAAAAAGGTTGGGAAAGGCGGCCCGCCGCCACATGCCCCGGCACATGGCTACCGTGCAAAACATGCCTATCGATATTTTCCTGATTCCCATGTCTACTTCGACGTTCATAGAGGAGATCAATGGAAAATGTGCGTGGCCTTACCTAAGAATATCCGATTGCATGTGTGTGATTATGTGAGCATTGAGATGGATTCTGACAAGCCTTATACCCAATTTACAAAGCACAAGAAAAAATATCCACCGGGTCAGGTAAAAAAGAAAAAAAACAAATGGGCCAGAAATTAGCACGGTATTTTATGAAAAAAGGCAGGGTCAGCTGACCCTGCCTTTTTTTTGTCGTAACCCCATACATTGGGAATGTCCGTTGTTCGTTGTCTTTTAATATCAAATAGTTGTATGCTTCAAGGGTAACATCTCAATAAATTCGGGTCGGCTTAGGCGGCGGCGATGTTTTTTTAGGAGTCCGCATCACCCATGTAGGGATGCGATTATACGCGTCAAGCCTGGATTTCAAGCAACGAAAAGGCAGCGAAGGTCAATTTGGCGCGGGAGACGCCCTATTTAAAGCCTCACATTACAAATTGCGT
>JAFDJC010000021.1 GCA_019307665.1 Deltaproteobacteria bacterium
TTTTTCTTTTTCGCCTTCTTCTTCGTCTGGTTCGATTTCAGATGAATCGACGGTATCTGCAACTTCAGCAGCTTCAACCTTTGTCTGTTCTGCAGCAGCTTCAACCTTTGTCTGTTCTGCAGCAGCTTCAGCCTTTGCCTGTTCTGCCGCAGCAGCCTCCTCTGCTTTGGAAAGTTCCAGTTGAATCGCCTCCGGATCAACTTCTTTGTCAAGAACGATGGTCATGAACTTTAAAACACGGTCGTCGATTCGGAAAGACCGCTCCATTTCATCCACAAGATTACCGTCACCGCAGTAATTGATTAGAACATAATAGCCGCGGTTCTTTTTCTTGATGTCATAGGCGAGTTTTTTTATTCCCCATTCATCAAAAACAACCAGGATGCCGTTATAGTCTGAAATCAGATTTTTTGTTTTTTCAAAGACTTGACCACGTTCTGTTTCGGAGAGATCGGGATCGGAAATAAAGATGGCTTCATATCTTCTCATAAAGCCTCCTTCCGGATTTAAAGCCCCGGCCAGCTAAAAACCGGAGCAAGGATTAAGTATAATAGTACTGTAATTAAAAACTGCTTATTTAACACCGCATAAATAAGACTGTCAAGATTTTAATTGAAACATGTTTTTAATTGAAACAGATTAATTTAAACAGGATGTCAATGCCTTGACACACAATTGTATCTTCTATATAAAAAGATACTCGAAAAGTGAGCTTGTCGGAATGGACTTGAGACCGTTTACCAAATTGTATTGCAATTAACAAAGGAGGAGCATTGATGAAACGATTTAATCTGATTCTTGTTGGCTTTTTTTTACTGATATTCGTGTGTATAGCGCCTCTGCACGCATATGATTTGCCGGCGGTCAATTTAGGATTTACGAGTTTTCTGGATGGCGGTCCGCCTGCAGGGCCTGGATTTTATTTTTCACAGTATCTGCAACACTGGAGTTCGAATGACTTTAAGGACCATAACGGCGATGCAATTTTCCCTTCAGGTTCAGGTGTTGATGAGGATTTAAATGCCTGTATCAGTTTGACCCAGGTCCTCTACCAGTCAGATCGGAAACTACTTTTTGGAGGGAAATGGGGAGTGGATGTGATCGTTCCCATGGTTTCCCTTAACATGGACTATAATGTGTCAAACCCTAATTTTCCCCAGGATAACAGTACCGGGGTGGGAGACATTCTGATCGGCCCCTATTTGCAGTGGGATCCGATTATGGGTAAAAACGGACCGATCTTCATGCATCGCATTGAGTTCCAGATGATTTTCCCAACCGGTAAATATGATGAAAACAAGGAGCTCAATCCAGGAAGCAATTTTTTTTCATTCAACCCCTACTGGGCTGGAACACTTTTTATCACCCCAAAGTTTACCGCAACCACTCGCATTCATTATCTGTGGAATGCGAAAAATGATGATCCCAACAGAAACTTCGGTAACGCCGATGACACACAGGCCGGGCAGGCGATCCATATCAATTTTGCCACCGCATACGAACTGTTGCCCAAACAACTTCGCGCGGGGATCAACGCTTATTATCTGAAACAGATTACCGATACCAAAATGGATGGTGATGATGTTCCCGATAGAAAGGAAGCTGTTCTGGGCATAGGACCGGGCATGGTGTACCATTTTTCTCAAGATGATCATATATTCTTTAACATCTATTTTGAAACATTGGCGGAAAACCGGCCCCAAGGAAACCGGTGTAACCTTCGCTGGGTGCACCATTTTTAAAAATCATATGGGCTGTATACATGCAATGGTTTGCAGAACCCGGATATTTCAAGCAATATCCGGGTTTATTCAAGCATTTAAAACCTGGTCCTCTGGGTCAGGATTCTTTATTTCAGAGAGGTGCTTGTCATGTTTTTTTCCATCCAATCCGGTTCGCGATCACAGATGATCGATATCACGCCTAAAATACAGGAAACAATCGATGCGGTCGGTATAACAGACGGCATGGTTATGGTGTTTTCTCCCCACACAACTGCAGCCGTGACCATCAATGAAAATGCTGATCCCAGCGTACCTGTGGATATTGAAACCATCCTTGACAGGATGATTCCATGGAAAGCCGACTATCGACATATGGAGGGAAACTCGGCAGCCCATGCCAAGTCATCCCTTGTGGGCGCATCCGAGTTGGTGGCAATAGAGAACGGTCAGCTGATATTGGGTACCTGGCAGAGTGTCTTTTTTTGCGAATTTGATGGTCCGCGCAAACGCAAAGTCCAGCTCAGTTTTTTTCCATGACCAGTTCTTCTCTTTCGCTTATAATGAATTCCGAGCCCCTTTATTTTTTCAGAGCATAAAAATTCTTTACTTTTATTTAGGGGGTGTACGGATTTTGTATCATGTTGACATCCAGGCAGATCAATTGCTAAAAGTGTTTTTCAAAGGTTTACAGTTCGGCACTCAATTGGAGGCTCTTTTCAACATGATTAAAATTGTCGTCACTCTGTTAATCTTATTGCAAGCCGCTTTTGCTTTTTCCGAAAACCTTGGAATGGCTGAAGGCGCCGCACATGATGATTTAGTAACCGAGAAACCATTAAAATTATCTGATTCGAATTTACCGGAACCTGAAAATGAACAGCCCCGGGATAAGGATGCCGATCAGCAAAACCAGTATAAAAATCTGGATGACCTGTTTACCCTTTATCAGCCTTATATGGGAAATATAAGTCCCCATGAACCCATTTATTTTCTTGTCGGAACAGACCCTGAAAAAAGCAAGTTTCAGTTGAGCCTGAAGTATCGATTTTTAAATCCCGAAGGCTCCTGGAGCCAGGCGCACCCCTGGCTGCAGGGCTTCCATATTGCATATACACAGACCTCTTACTGGGATTTAGAATCAGACTCCAAGCCCTTCGAGGATACAAGCTATAAACCGGAATTCTTTTATCGTTCTTCAAATCTAAACTTCATGGGTCGTAAAGTCACCAACTGCTTCATTCAAACCGGGTATCAGCATGAATCCAACGGCCAGGGCGGTGATAATTCCCGGGCAACCGACATATTTTATGTAAGACCTATTTTTATTTTTTATCATGAAAGCAGTCAGCTCGGCTTTTCAGTTTCACCCAAAATATGGGGATATCTATCAAACGAAGATAAGGATCTTAAGGACTATCGGGGATACTTTGATCTGGAACTTGCATGTGGGAAAGCGGATAGCCTGGTAGCGCAATCGAGCTTTCGATGGGCCAAGGAAGGTGCGTCAATACAATTGGATCTCACCTACCCGTTACGCGAAATCCTGTTTGAAAATTTTGATATCTATCTGCAGGTTCAGTACGCCAACAGCCTGGCTGAAAGTCTTCTAAACTTTAGAAAAAGGACAAAAGCATTAAGAATCGGTTTTGCCATTATTCGATAAAGGCTCATACCATGTAGAAGCACAAAATCGATATAAATTGATAAAAAATTCTGAAATTATATTGGCTTATTGAATAAAATGTGATTTGAGAACTGTATGATCTCAACTAAAGATAGGGGAGGACAATAAATGGATACAAAAGACCGGCGCTTTCTGGATCGATTGGCATCAAAAAATATTTCACGAAGAGATTTTATCAGATATTCATCGGCGACACTTGCTGTTGCGTCAGTGCCGAAACTGACCGGCTGTGCCACTTATCAGCCGAGGCAGGACTGCCAAGATCAGCTTATCAATGGCCTCGACAGGTATCATGAAAACGTATTTGAAGAATCAAAGATCGGTAGTATCCGTCTGAACAACAGGGTTATCAGGTCTGCAACCACCCTCGGCCTTGGCGATCCAAACGGCAATCCTACCAAAGAACTCGGGGATGCTTATGCCGAGCTGGCCATGGGTGGTGTGGGGGCGATTATTACCGGGTTTTCAATAGTTCAGAAGAACGGAGTCCCGGGAATACCCAATGCGTTATTAATAGATCAGGATGATCAGGTAAGAGCATATAGGAAAATGTCTGAGGCTGCGCATTTGCATAATACACCGATTATCATGCAGATTGGTCATGCCGGACGACAGACAAGACGAGCAATTACAGGCGAAAAACCGGTTGCACCATCCCCTGTTCCCGATAAAGTCTACGATGAAGAAACACCTAGGGCGCTGACGGATCTTGAGATCAATGATATTATCCAAAATTTTATTAAAGCGATTGAACGTGCCAGGGATTCCGGTTATGACGGCGTGCAGCTGCACGTAGCCCATGGCTACCTGTTGTCGGCTTTTCTTTCCTCAGATACAAACAGGAGGGAGGATCAATGGGGCGGAAGCCTGGAGAACAGATTCCGGATTGTCAGAGAGATTTATGAAGGCGCAAGAAAACGCGTGGGAGACTATCCGATTCTTGTCAAGGTGAATGGCTACGACTTTCAGTCCAATGGAATGAGGGTGGAAGAGATGGCCCAAATTGCTACCATGCTTGAAAATGTTGGTTGTGATGCTATTGAGGTGTCCTCCGGAATCGCAAACGATGGCTTTGCCACCTCTCGGGTGCCCGAGATTCCAACCGAGGCTATCCTGGAATTCCATTTTAAATACAAAGACAGTCCGTATATCGTAAAGAAGCTTCTGCCCGTCTTTGCGCCGCTCCTCGTCGACAGGCCGGAGCCGATCTATAACTATAATGTCTGCGCTGCAGAGACGATTAAGCAGCACGTGGGAATTCCTGTTATTGTGGTGGGCGGAATTCGCAACCTGCATGACATTGAGCAGATCATCGGAAGGAATATGGCGGATTACGTGTCCATGGGGCGACCTTTTATCATAGAGCCGGATATCGTGAGCAAGTTCAAAGAAGAGAGCCAGAAGTCATCAGAGTGTATCTCCTGTGCTTTTTGTTTGCTTGCCCTCGCGGAGGGGCCGACGCGGTGTTTTTATGGTGAAATATCCTGAGCCTGGTTTTAGTTAAAAACAGTCATCAACTTTGCGGTATTCCATGCCGAACGCATCAGCTACCTGGGGACAGGTCAACCAGCCTTTATACACGTTAACTCCCCCGGCAAGGTTTCTGTCGCTGGCAACGGCCTGTTTCAGTCCCTTGTCGGCAAGAGCAATCACATAAGGCAGTGTTGCATTGGTCAGTGCAAATGTTGATGTCCTTGGTACGGCACCAGGCATATTTGTTACGCAATAGTGGACAATATTGTCGATTACGTAAGTGGGGTTGTTGTGATCAGTTGGCCGACTGGTTTCAGCGCAGCCGCCCTGGTCGATGGCAACATCAACAAATGCAGACCCGGGCTCCATTTTTGAAAGATATTCTTTTTTAACCAGCTTTGGTGCACGGGCACCGGGAATCAGAACCGTCCCGATCACCAGATCCGCCTGGAGAACACTTGCTTCAATATTAGTTTGGTTGGACATCAGGGTTGTTACTTGTGACCGAAAGATGTGGTCAAGGTATCGCAGGCGTTTGAGATTGATGTCGAGTATCGTTACATTTGCCCCCATGCCCACAGCAAGTTGTGCGGCATTTATGCCGGCTATTCCGCCGCCGAGTATGACCACCCCGGCGGGTTCAACACCCGGGACACCTGAAAGCAGAAGGCCTTTTCCATTATTTATCTTTTCAAGACAGAAGCAGCCCATCTGTACAGCAAGGCGCCCGGCGACTTCGCTCATGGGTGCAAGAAGAGGCAGGCTGCCGTCATCATGCTGAATGGTTTCGTAGGCGATACCGATTACCTTGTTGTCAAGCATTGTTTGGGTGAGTATTTTATCCGCTGCGAGATGAAGAAATGTAAAAACAATCTGTCCATTTTTCATTCGAATGAATTCCGGGCCAATCGGTTCTTTGACTTTGACGATCATATCAGCTGTTGCCCAGACCTCATCGGCTGTATGTAAGATAGATGCACCAGACCTGATAAAGTCAGTGTCGGAAAAGCCTGAACCTGAACCCGCTTTTTTTTCCACAAAGACCTGATGGCCCTTTTCGGTAAGAATGGCAGCACCTGCGGGTGTTAGTGAAATTCTATTTTCCCTGGTTTTAATCTCCTTTGGGATTCCGATTTTCATGGTATGCTCCTCTGTGAGTGAACACTCACTTTAAAGATAAATTTAATGCTTTTTTTTGTCAACAAACAATATTTGGTGTGTCAATATATGATGAGCGCAAAAAAAGATTATGGATTTCTGTAAAAAAATACGATACTCAGGAAACCATGAAGATTTTTTTTGTCCTTATCATCATCCTTTTCCTTGCATTCAGCGGCTATCATTTAACATTCCGCAGTTTACGGCTCCCCCTTTTTGCACGAAAGTTTTATCTCACGGGAATTGAATTTCTATTTCTCGGTCTCTTGCTGGGCCCTCAGTTTTTCAATATCATGGACGTTGAAACCTATTTTAACCTGCAGCCGCTTGTGGGTCTTTTGCTTGGATGGATAGGTCTGATTTGTGGTTTTCAATTCGAAATCAGGATGCTTAGACGCGCTCCGGTCGAATTTCTATTGTCAGGCATTCTGGTGGGCCTGTTTGTTTGGGGGTGTGTCTTCGGCGCTGCATATCTGGTGTTGACGTTCTTCTTTTCTTTTAGCCGGGTTGCAAACATCTTAATAGCCATAACGCTGGCTTCAACTGCTTCATGTACATCTCACACAGGGCTTGCGCTTTTTAGAAAAGATACAGCACCAGAGCGAGTCCCGGTTATTCGTCTGTTAGGGTATATTTCGAGCCTTGACGGATTAATCGGCCTGATCCTGTTCGGACTTGCATTTCTTTTTCGGCCTTTTCTGGACTCCGGCACTGTATCTTTCCATGATTTTTTTCAAGTGTTGTGGGTCATGATCGGCGTTGGTGCAGGATTGCTGTTGGTTTTTTCGCTGCTCCTTGCCAAACGAAGAGATTCGGAAGAGTTGATTCTAATTGTCATTGGAGTGGCAGTGTTAGGAAGTGGAGCTGCCTCTATTCTCGGCATTTCCCCTCTTTTTACCAGTTTTTTCATAGGGTTCTGTGTGGTGAACCTGTCAAGGGAAAAAGAGCGTATTTTTGATATGCTGATCAGCATTGAAAAGCCGATCTATCTTCTGGTTCTGTTTTTTCTGGGCGTCAACCTGCACCTGGACTCCGGCTGGCTTTTTGTGCTGGCCCTTCTTTTTTGCCTATACCGCTACGCCGGCAAAATCGCCGCCGGTTTTTTGCTGGTTCGGTCGATACCGGCGCTTCGGAACTATCCGCCTTTTCTTGGCCTTGGACTGCTCGATCAGGGCGGTCTTGCCCTTGCCATTGCCCTTGATTTTCAAATCGGGCTTCAAATCGATATCGCATCATGGGTGGTCAGCCTGGTTCTTCTGGCGACGATTTACAATGATTTTATCAGCCCGTTTGGTTTGAAGTACTTGCTTTCCGGGGGGAAGTAATGGTTTTATTTTCATAGGAAATGCCGAGCCTTTTAAGCTTTTTTATATATTTGGATAATGAGTTCGGATATGAGTTTATTATTTGCATGTATGCAAATTAATGCTTGCACACATGCAAATAATAGAATATGTCGTTATGATAAGGAGAAAGAAATATGATTTTGGATACTCTTTCACGGAAAGAAATTGACCAGATTCTTTTTACTATAATGGCGTCGATATATAGATTTGAACGCAAGAAAGTTCAGCTTTTTGGTATCAATTATGAAGCATTTTATCTTCTGTTTTTATTAAGACGAAGGTCGAGCGTGCGGATCAGGGAAATAGCGGCTGAAATGGATATCCATATCAGTACCGCAAGCAGGGCGGTTAACCGACTGGAGAAAAGGGGATTTGTATCCAGAAAAAAAGACCCTGAAGACAAAAGAAGTATTTTTGTATCACTTGAGCCTGAGGGGGAAAAAGTTGTGAGGGCATCTGAGGATCATTCTTACAATATTATAAAAAAAAATATGGAAAGCATGAAAGAGGAAGATATTGAGGCTGTGGTTACTACTGCGTTGCAGTTTTCAAGGATTCTCGAAACCCCTTTGGTATCTGACTCTGCTGACGGATTAAAAAAAGTTTTGGAGGGTTAAGTATTATGGATATTATTATTTTGATAGGAATTATTGTCGGTGTGTTGAGCGTTATTATGCTGTCATTGACCGTTATCAACATTCTTCAGGCCGGCAGTAAAAAATCGGACGGAAGATCTATGGAAGAGATAATCGGAGTTGATCCTGTGAAGGCAACTTTTGAAGATGTGGAAAAGCTTTCCCGAAAAGATAAGATGCAGCTTTTTTATGCAGCTGAAACACCTGACTTTTCAGAGCTTGACGGTGAATACAGGGCAGGGCTGCTGAGCGGTGGCGTGCTGGGAAAGTCATCCGCAATGTTCACACATCATGTTTTTCCAACAGGCATGATAACACTGGGAACAAAATGGGTTGGAAAAGCATTTACTCAAGAGACCGAGCTCACCGGAAGAGGGTATAATATTTTTACCAAAAAAGATAAAAACGGTTCCGCTGTGACACTTCGCATCAGAGAAATGAAAACCGGAATCGGGCCGACAAAGCTGGGGAAAGACGGCAAATATTCTTTTAAAATTGATTACAGGATGTTTAATTCCGGATCGGTGAAATCAATGCGTGATGAGCTGAGGCGGATAAACGAAAATCTTTATATCGGGGCCGGATATATGGGCCTTGGAGGTGGATCGATAAATCCTGCACCTTTTGTTCTGATCGGTCCGCCGACTCCTTTTAAAGGGGCTGACAGGTAGGAAAGCAAACAACAAGTGATACCATGAAAGCAAAGACCGGAAAAGCACGCGTCGTTATCAGAAGATGCGAAGAATATGATCGCGAAAGGATTATTCAAATCGTTCAATCCGGTATGGATGAACTCGGTTTCAGGCCATCCGGCAATATTTATGTAAAACCGAATGTGGTATTTTCCACAAAAGACGGCAAATACGGCTCAACCGCATATACACATACAGCGGTTGTGGGCGGTTCCATAGAGGCCCTGTCCAATCCCGTAACTGTAGATCGCATCGATCTGGGTGAGAAAACCGCCATCGGTTATCCAACACGGCTCACCTACAAATATGCAGGGTATTACGAAGAGATCAGGAATGTCCGGAAGAGAACCGGGGTACGGACCGGAATTTTCTGCATAGACGAAGAAAGGCGCGACCGTGTCTTTGTAGGCGGTCATGTTCATGACAATCTCAGAATTGCCCGTAAGATGGCACGGTCCGATTTCAAGGTATATCTGCCGAAATTAAAATGTCACTGTGTAAGCACCATGACCGGGGCTGTAAAATTGAATATCGGTATATGCTCTGATGATGAACGGGCAATACGGCATGATTTTTTGCTCAATGATAAGATCGTAGATCTTTTGTCAGTGGGATACCCTGATTTTATTGTAATGGATGCAATAGATGTTGGTGTGGGCAATGAAGCGGTGCCGACTCCCCGAAAACTGGGTCTTGTCATTATGGGAACCAATCCGGTGGCAGTGGATCTCGTAGGGGCTCGGCTTCTGGGGTATAACCTTCAGGATGTCCCGTACCTGAAACATGCTGTGGACAGGGGATATAAACCCACATCTCTGGATGATGTCGAACTTTTCGGTGACCTTCAAAGCATTGAAGAGATTGATACGGCTGCAAAAAGGCTGATGCCTTATGATGATGAATATCACAGCTGGCAGGATATCCATCGTGAGCTTGAACGATTTAATTCTCCCATACGTTTTTTCTGGGGCTATACAAAGAAAGCAGATAAAAGCAAGTGTGAGACAGGATGTGTAATGGGTGCAAAAATGTTTTTCGGGTTCCAGGAGCGCTATTCCGGAGCCGAAGCATTCAAGAAAGCAAAGCCTGTTGTAATGGTGATCGGAAAGGTTGATGAAAAGATAGATGCCAAAGGCTATGAAGCCTTTTTGATAGGCAGCTGTGCCGATGCTGACATTATCAATGCCAAAAAAATTACCAAAATTGACAACTGTTTTACTACAGCAGTTGATATGGCCCAGACAATTCGGGGTCGGCTGGGATTGCCGGCACCTATTATGGATCCCGCTGAAGTCCTTCCCCTTGTTTTTAACATGTTGGTCTCTTCTGTTGCCAAAACAATTAAACTGAGATATTTTCAGGATGTCCTGCATTTTCTGACAAAAGGTTTGCAGAAAAGAATTTGATTAGAATATAATCAATGTATAAGCATAAGTTATAAAGCACTATTATCTGTTGCTTAAACACCTGAGGTTCAGTTTAAATGGCACATCATGTAATCAGGTCGGGCTACAAACAATTTGCTAAACGGCTTAACCGCTTTCCTCTGGGAGCCCCTCCATCTAAACTGCTTTTCAAAATACTTAAAATCCTTTTCAGTGAACGGGAGGCTCAACTGGTCGCCATGCTTCCACTTAAACCCTTTAGTGTGCAAAGGGCGAGCAGTGCATGGAAAAAGGGTCTGAAAGAAACCAGAAGAATTCTTGATGAACTTGCCGGAAGGGCCCTTTTGGTGGATATGGAGTTGAATGGCAGAACATTTTATGTGCTGCCGCCCCCCATGGCTGGTTTTTTTGAATTTTCCCTGATGCGGATCAGGAAAGATATTAACCAGAAGGTTTTGAGCGAGCTTCTATTTCAATATCTTAATGAGGAGGAAGATTTTATAAGGAATCTTTTTACCACAGGCAAAACTCAATTAGGCCGTGTTTTTGTTCAGGAGGGAGTCCTGCCTGAAAAAACTCTGTTAAAGGTCCTTGATTATGAGCTTGCTACCCATGTGATACAGACAGCCTCTCACATCGCAATAGGGGTTTGTTACTGCCGACACAAGATGAAGCATGTGGGAAGGGCTTGCGATGCTCCAATGAATGATATTTGTATGACCTTTAATACTGCCGCAGCCTCGTTGATCAGAAGTGGTTTTGCACGCAGTGCGGACAGCGTTGAATGCAGGGAAATACTTGAGACAGCATGGGAATCCAACCTGGTCCAGTTTGGGGAAAATGTAAAAGAACGTGTGAATTTTATCTGCAACTGCTGTGGATGCTGCTGTGAAGCGTTGATTGCCGTAAGAAAATATGGTCTGAAACATCCGGTCCACACAACAAATTTTTTGCCCGTTATTGAAGAGAGTTCATGCACGGGGTGCGGAAAATGCGTCGATGCCTGCCCTGTGGAGGCCATGGCCCTTGTCTCCGCCAATAATCCCCATGAGCCCAAAAGAAAAAAGGGGTTAGTTGACCAGAGGATATGTCTGGGGTGCGGTGTCTGCGCTCGGGTATGTCCTGCAGGCAGCATATCCCTTAAGCCAAGAGAGGAGAGGGTGATCACCCCCCTGGATACCTATCATCGAATCGTTTTGATGGCCATTGAGCGGGGCAAGCTGCAAAACCTGATTTTTGATGACCAGGCGATGTGGAGTCACCGGGTTCTTGCTGCAGTTTTAGGGGTTATATTCAGGCTTCCGCCGATTAAACAGGCAATGGCCTCTAAGCAGGTACGGTCTCTATGGCTGGATGCAATGATTGGCCGTATGTCCGATTTTAAATGAAAATGTTTTGCATTGTATTGTTTTAATTAAATCCTTGAGTAATTCTGGGTTTGTTATATGATTTTGGAATATACGAATCATCAGATACAAAACAGCAAATTCTATTAAATAACACATGCCAGGCAGATAAAGGGTCGGGCCCCTGTGGAATAGAGGAACGACGTGGCATTCTGTAATAATTTGAACAGGAGGAAAGCACTATGTTTTGGGAATTAAAGAAAAGAGCATATCGGGTACAGCACAAGGTGATGAAAACTGCCTCGACAATTATACCCTTTCCACAACCTGTCTTGTTGACCGGTCCCGGTAGTGTCAAGAAGCTGGCGGAAAATATAAGGATCAGGGGGCTTAAAAATGTTTTGGTGGTTACAGATAAAGTTTTAATGCAGTTAAAGCTGGCAGACGGACTTTTGGAGTCCCTGGAGCAAAATGATGTTAATTTTACGGTCTTTGATGATGTAAAGCCAAATCCCACTATTGAAAGCGTAGAAAAGGGCAGAAAAGCATATAAAAAAAATAAGTGTGATGGAATTATCGGGTTCGGAGGCGGATCTCCAATAGATTGTGCAAAAATTATTGGTGCCAGAATTTCAAATCCATATTTATCCGTACGTAGAATGAAGGGTTTGTTCAGGGTCTTTTTACCGATTCCTCCATTTTTTTGTGTTCCCACAACCGCAGGAACCGGCTCTGAAACAACGGTTGCCGCAGTTATAACAGATGCGAAAACCCATGAAAAGTTTGCTATCAGCGATTTAAAGCTCATACCCAAAATTGCTGTCCTGGACCCCGAACTGATGAAGGGCCTTCCACCCCACATTACTTCCACCACAGGAATGGATGCGTTAACCCATGCCATTGAAGCTTATATTGGTTTAAACGGTACTAAGTTTACCGATGAAAATGCGGAGAATGCTACCAGGTTGATCTTTGAAAACCTTGAAAAAGTTTATAAAAAGGGTTCTGACCTTAAGGCACGCAATAATATGGCGCTTGCTTCGTTTTATGCAGGAGCGGCATTTACCAGGGCATATGTAGGTTACGTGCATGCAATTGCGCATAATATGGGCGGACTTTACGGCGTGCCCCATGGTCTTGCCAATGCCATTATTTTACCTTATGTTTTGGAATTTTGTCGTAAAGATGCAGAGAAAAAACTGGCTAAACTGGCTATCGCCGGTGGAATCGGCAGCAAAAGTGAATCAAGGAAAGACTTGTCGTATAAGTTTATTAAAAAGGTAAAAACCATGAATAAAAATATGAAGATTCCAACCTTTATTAAAGAACTTAAGAAAAAAGATATTCCTTTGATAACCAAACGCGCATTAGATGAGGCACATCCTGATTATCCCGTACCCACCATTATGACACGCCAGGAATGTGAAGACTTAATAAAAAAACTTTTGCCTTGATTATATCTGCTTGTGTTATTTTAAGTTATTTATTGGCACTATAATAATATTATTAGAAAATCATTGACAAAAAAAGTGCTTAAGTAATAAATGACAACGATTACTGTTTGTAACACAAGGAGAATGTTAATGAGAAAAAAAAGGTATTTTATAAGAATCGGTTTGTTGGTGACTGTATTAACACTGTCAATGGTTTCCTTTGCTTCTGCCGGAGAGGTTTTAATGATGGCGACAACTACCAGCACGGATAACACCGGACTGCTGGATTATCTGTCGCCCCATTTCACAAAATCAACCGGAATCGAGTTAAAGTGGACGGCTGTCGGAACAGGTAAGGCTTTGAAACTGGGAGAGAACTGTGATGTGGATGTTCTGCTGGTGCATGCCCCGGGAGCGGAAAAGAAATATGTCGCAAATGGCTATGGGACTGATCGTAGGGAGGTCATGTACAATGATTTTGTCATTATCGGCCCGGCAAGCGATCCGGCCGCTATTAAAGGCCAAAATATCGTTGAGGCGCTGAAAAAGGTTCGCACCGAAAAAGGCATATTTGTCAGCCGAGGGGACAATTCCGGCACCAATAAAAAAGAGATCGGTTTATGGGAAGAGAGCAAACTGCCGTTGCCGGATAAGGAAGCCTGGTATATTCAAACCGGCCAGGGCATGCTGGCAACAATAAATATTGCAGCGGAGCGCGGTGGATATACACTCACCGACAAAGGAACATATATTAAATACGAAGATAACTATGACGGCAAACCCCCTTTAAAGATACTGGTTGAAGGAGATGCAGTGCTGCGTAACCAGTACAGCGTTTTAACTATCAACCCTGATCGTTGCCCCAAGTGTCGTCAGGACCTTGCCGGAAAATTTGCAGACTGGATCGTCGGCTCGGAAGCACAGAAGCTGATTAAAGAGTTCACACTACTGGGCAAACAACTGTTTATTCCTAATGGCGGATAGGTTGTAGGGGCGAATCTTGCGTTCGCCCTTTGTTCCAAAAAAAATAAACCTGCCCCAACGCTTCATCAAATCTTGTATTTTTAATATACGACTGTTATTGAATAGTAATTTTTGCGAAGCGATCTATTATCCATGGAGACATAATGAAAGGGCAGGGGCGGTTGCAAAAAAACATGGGCACATATGTGTTAACGCTTGCCCTGTTGGTTCTTTTTGCACTATGGATAAAAAGTGTTGCAATCGAATCGTCCTGGCATCATGCGGGGTGGATCAATTTTTCCCTCGGTTTTGTTCTTCTGACTGCATTTGTCAGTGCAAAGATTTTGAAATTCTCGAAGCTCCCAATGATCAGCGGCTACATCTTAACCGGTATTATTGCCGGACCCTATGTCACTTCTTTCTTAACATTTGAAATGGTCACCCGTTTGAAACTAATTGATGACCTGGCATTGAATTTTATTGGCCTTTCGGCAGGTGCTGCACTTCACTTGCCTTTTCTAAAGGAAAGATCCAGGGCCATATTTATCAATGTTCTCTTCCTTACCCTGGTAGTTCTCGGACTGGTCCTCCTATTTGTGATGTTGACAGGCGGTTTTTTTAGCTTTACCCGTAACCTTTCATATAGCCGGCTGCTCTCCCTTGCGATACTTCTCGGAGTCGCATCTGTGGCAAGGTCTCCTTCATCCGCCATGGCCATAATCAATGAAACAAGGGCAAAGGGGATTTTCACTGATACGGTGCTCGGCGTAACAGTGGCAATGGATGTATTGGTTATTTTGCTGTTCACTATTGCCATGTCTGTTTGCGGCGCCTTTCTGACAGGCGGTGAAGAAACCTACATGGGTGTATTCTCAGCGCTTTTTATTGAACTTGGCGCTTCCCTTGCCATCGGCGCCTTGATTGGTAAGGGCATCTCTTTTTACTTTGAACGCGCAGGCTATAATCCTTCATTGTTTATTCTTTTTATGGCTTTTTGCATCACGAAATTTTCAGCGGCACTCAGTCATTTTATGGAAGTTCGATACGGAGAATCCCTTCACCTTGAACCGCTCTTAATCTGTATGAGCGCCGGCTTTTTTGTACAGAATTTCAGTAAAGCCGGCACTTTTTTTGTAGAAAGCCTTGACAGAAGTGCTTTACCTATTTATGTGCTTTTCTTTTCTCTTGCTGGAGCTGCGCTGAATATCGAAGCGTTGCGCATATGCTGGCCGATTGCCGTTGGGTTGGCTATTGTACGTATTGCAGGTATCTTTGTGGCAACGTGGCTGGCCGGAACTATCAATCGTGATTCAACAAAATACCGGTATACATCATGGATGGCCTATATTACCCAGGCAGGCGTAGCGATTGGTTTGGCCCAGCTTGCCCAGCGGCAATTCCCTGAGATCGGCCTGTATCTCGCAACCATCGTCCTGGCAGTTATTGCTATCAATCAGGTGATAGGGCCTGTTACATTCAAGGTGGCTCTCGGCATTGTGGGGGAAATCAATAAAGACGATTGATAATCAATTCACCGGTCATTTCTTTTCCGGGTTGGTTGAAATTCCTAAACGAGAGAAGCTGATGAGGGGCGCAACAAAATAGACGCCCTGATGAGGTTTATTTGTTTTACGGCAAAGGTATTCAAGGTATTCAACAGCCTTATCAAGCACGGACTTTTCACTTATGGCTGTAAATAGGGTTTTATTGTGGCGCATGCCGCTTGATGTCAGACCTCGAAATCCCGCGAAAATGGGTATGTGGTGACTAATGAGCTGAAGAAGGTCTGTTGACTCCAGAATGGTAGCATCGGTAACACCGATATCCAGCCAGCCGGTTATCAAGTCATCCAGGATGTCTTCGTCATTAATTACGGCAAACAAAAGATACACGTTTTCCTCGCTTTAACCCTTATTAGTGAAAGGCCATGCCTTCCTCCAGTTCTTTTATTTTTTGCCAAAGCATTTGCTCATCTTCTGCTGATCGGACAATTGTCAAAAAATCAGGGTCGCGGCAGAGCCGGGACATGCCGGCAAGCATCTGAAGATGGAGGTCGGTTTGATTTTCAGGTACGACAATCGCCATAATAATATTGACAGGAAGATTGTCCAGGGCTTCAAAGTCTAACGCTTCTAAGGGCCTGATGAGCATCAGGGCAGCTTCGGTCAATTCCGGACTGGTTGTGTGAGGAAAACATATACCGTTTCCTATGCCGGTACTCATGGTCTTTTCCCTTTCTATCAAGCCGTTAATGAGTATATCGGTGTTTTTAATAAATCCGTTTTTTTTAAGGGTGTCGGCTATGAAGCAAAGGGCAGCATATTTATCTGCAAGGGAGACATTGAGGTATATATTTTCAGTTTTAAGGTGTTTCCATATTTGCATGGAGTGTCACCAGAAGGTTAAAGTTGCCAGATGGCTTCCATGTTAAGTCAGTCATGGCTTTTAGTCAATAATAAATGATGGCTTATAATTAACGCTTAATTTTACCCGGTAGGATAAATTCATACCGGCCCCTGAAGAGAGCTGTCTTAAGCCAACGGTCAACTTTCCTGAAAGCAAGAAACAGGCTCCAGATCAGCTTGTCTTCCTTATAATATTTTTCGACTTCGCCGGCAACAACAACATCTTTTTTGTCCGGAAGATATGTGTTGATGATGCTGATGGCATCAGGGATCAGTTCAGGTTTCTGTTCTTTAAAGAGATTTGCCGCAAGATCGGTATAGACCAGCTTTGGCACATAATAGCGGTTCATCACATCATCAAGAAAGAAAAGGCGTATAATCCAGCGGAGAAAACCGGGCGCACTCTGGAGCATCAGCTCGGGATTTTGCTGCTCTTTTTCGTTAAGCCTGAACAGCGGTGTGCTGGTGTCAATATAGTAAAACATTGAGTCGTTTTCCGTCTCCACAAAGGCCCAGTTTGACAGTTGGCCGTCGATGGCGAGCTCTACTGAAGGCCCGGAGACTTTATTGAATTCCCACACTTTATTTGTTTCAGAAATAACATGCCCGATCATCTCACGGCATTTTCCGGTGTCAAGTATGTGGATAAGTTTGTGGCAAAGACGGTCTTCAGGAAGTTTTTGTTGCGCGATAAAGAGTACAACGGGTCTGTCCGGCACTTCGATTATACATGTTTCCGATTCAGGAAGTGTCAGTCCGGCTGCTGTCAGGTATCGGCAGTAATCATGATACATAATGCTGTATTTCTCTGCAGCAGTCCTGGTGTCAAATATGGGCATCCTTTTGTATACAATATCAGGCTGGCTTTTCAGACGGAAGATAACGGAAATTTCTCCAAAGTCGATAATTTCAGCAGAGACTTCAGATGCTTCGAGGTTTTTAGGGTCGAGCTTTTCTTCAAACCGGTATAAAGCATTTTTATCAATTAGCATATCGGCTCCTTTACAGCGAAAGCATTTTTTTTGCATCATCAAGACCCTTGTCCACCCTTTGGAGAATTTCTTCCGCAAGATCGGTGTTAATAACAAGGGGGGGGAGAAGTTGGCTCACTTTTGTATTGTTGTTGGCGTAGACGCTTAACACACCATTGTCAAAGAGTGTCTTCGATAGTATCGGGCCGCAGTGTTCATTGACCATTTCAATCCCCATCATCAGGCCGAGCTGCCTTAAATTTATCAGAATTTCAGGATGTTTTTCCTTGAGTTTGTCAAAGCCCTGTTTAAATATTTTTGAAAGGTTTTTAACATTTTCAAGAAAAGCAGGGTTTGATGTAACCTCAAGAACAGCTATCGCTGCAGGGCAGCCTATTTCAGCGCCACCAAAAGTGGAAATATGGATAAAAGGATTTTTATTGAAGAAGGATTCAAGCTCGGGCTTGAAGCATGTCGCACTCATGGGGTAAATGCCTCCTGAAAGCCCTTTACCTGTGACAAAGATATCCGGCACAATATCAAAGTTTTCAAAACCCCACATGGTGCCGGTTCTGCCAAGTCCTGTCTGAACCTCATCCAATATTAGAAGTGCTCCATGTTTGTGGCAGGTCTCCAGCGCAAATTGGTAATAGTCGCTTTCAGGTATCGGCATACCGTATGTTGCCGGAATAGTTTCAAAGATAACCGCAGCAGTATTATCGTCA
>JAFDJC010000178.1 GCA_019307665.1 Deltaproteobacteria bacterium
TATAATTTTTTCATAGGTTTATAAACCGGCCGTAAACAGGTTTTGATTTAATTATTTTATGCCCAACAAAATTGGAAAGTTTATGCTTTAGATTCATCTTTGAGGTAACCATTTTTTGCCTGCAAATTCAGGGTTTAGATTTCATAAATGATTTCCCTTTTTTACAAAAAAATTGTGATAAAATTTTTCTACCAATTATACACAGATGAACATTGACAGTGCAGATAATATTATGACCGGAAGATATTTTTGTCTAATTTTTCCATCGCCCTGTTCAGGGCTTAATGCGATTTGGTGCCCTGTTACCACGGTTAAAACCCAAGGCTACCTTCCTCTATATGACGTAGTTATTTCTTTTTAAACATGATAAATTTTGGGGAAAGTCCAGAAAAATAAATGGACATGGGATCCGATTACCCATTTAATAATTTCATCGCCTTTAATATTCGATTAAACTGTTCAGATCTTACTAAATGCAGTCTCAAGATCTTTGATTATATCATCAACATGCTCAATCCCAATGGAAAGACGGATAAGGTCAGGTGTTAGTCCGGATTCCTTCTGCTGTTCTTCTGATAGCTGCGAATGTGAAGTGCTGGCCGGATGCAGAGCAAGACTCTTTGCATCTCCCACATTGGCCAGATGAGAAAATAGCTGAAGGCCCTCAATAAATTTCTTCCCTTCATCCATTCCACCTTTTATCCCGAACACTACCATTGCGCCAAATCCGTTAATAAGGTACCTACTCGCCACAGGGTATGCCGGGTCATCTTCAAGTCCCGGATATCTCACCCAGGAAACCTTGGGATGTTTTTTAAGGAACAGCGCAACTTTTTTCGCATTTTCACAGTGTCTTTCCATTCGAAGGTGAAGTGTTTCCAGCCCCTGCAAAAACAGCCACGCGTTGTCAGGTGAAATACAGGCTCCAAGGTTTCGTAATGGAACAAGCCGCATTCTCATTATAAAAGCAATCGGATTAAGGTCACCAAGGTCATGTGCATATCTGATGCCGTGGTAACTTGGGTCAGGCTCATTGAATAATTTGAATTTCGGGTCTTTCCAGTCGAATTTTCCTGAGTCGATTACAACTCCGCCGATACCTGCGCCGTGGCCTCCCATCCATTTTGTTATGGAGTTGACCACAATATCTGCACCATGCTCAATGGTTTTCAAAAGATAAGGCGTTGTAAAAGTCGCATCGACAATAAGCGGCAGATTGTGATTATGTGCGATATCTGCTATTGCCCCAATGTCTGTAAACTCAAGTACCGGGTTTCCGATAGTCTCGATATATACGGCACGTGTTTTCTCATTGATAGCCTTCTCAAAATTGTTTGGATCACTGGAATTGACAAATCTTGTTCGAATTCCGAACTGAGGAAGAATAGATTCGAACATGGTATAGGTCCCGCCATAAAGATTATTTGCCGATACAATCTCTTCGCCTTGAGAACAAATATTGATTATCGAATAATAGACAGCTGACGTCCCCGATGACAGAGCAAGAGCTGCTGCACCTCCTTCCAATGCCGCAATTCTCTTTTCTAAAACATCCTGGGTAGGATTCATAAGTCGCGTGTAGATGTTTCCCAATTCTTTCAATCCGAAAAGATTGGCGGCATGTTCGGTGCTTTTAAATACGTACGAAGATGTTCTGTGGACAGAAACACCCCTTGAGTTTGTTATTGGATCAGGCTCCTGGCCTGCATGAACACATAATGTTTCAAGATTGTAATCTTTGTCCATTTTTGTTCCCCTTTTTCAACATTGTTAATTCAACTTAAGAAAATCAGGACTTTTATGACCTTTATATATATCTGCAAATCTTTTGCCGGCTTTACTGTTCTTTTTATAGAAGCTGATACACTGTTTAACTATTTTGAGCACCTCGTCTTCGGAAAAGGTGCCGGCAAGTTCGCTTGCAAGCTTTGGGTGCCTGCCTAGCTTCCCTCCGAGCTGAACTCTGAATCCTTTTTCTCCTTCGCAAATAGTACCGGTGGGACAGGATTCAATACATTTTCCGCAGCCTAGACATAACCCGAAATCGATCGCAGGTGCTTCTTTTTCCTTGTCAACTATGATGGCATCCTCTCTACAGGCCTCGATGCATGCCTCACAAAGGGAACATGGTTCGTCCGCGATCTTAGGCTTTGCCGATCCGATTATACCTATATCCTTAATTTGAGGCTGTGAGCATGCATTGGGGCACTCTGCAAGGCTGATGCGGAATTCATGATGAAACTTCAGATCCCCTTTTACATTTTGTCTTAGAAAACCTAAAATATCCTCTTTTTCAAGCAGTTGTTCTATTTTAGGGAGGAGAAGCTCCACTGAAACCGCCTTGTTCGGGCATCCGCTCTGTCCGAAGCAATTGTCAACTTGAAAACCTTTAATCTCAGAATCCATACCTGAAAGAAAGCGGGCTCTTGTTGCATTTACTTCAGTTGTCGTCACTCCTTTCCTTCCTTCTGCGGCAGCCTCTTTTTCGACACGTGCCCTAACCTTTTTTCTTACAAAAAATGGTACTTTCCTTATGGCGTTTTCAGCTTCACCCGACCACTTCATCTACTTATTTTCTCCCCTTAGCGTTTTTTTGTTGTTTAAAGTCCATCAAGAGATATGATTTTTAAAATTATTTAAAAAGATCAGTGCTAATATATCTTTCACCGGTACTAGGCAGAATAACGACAATCTGTTTTCCTTTGACTTCTTCTTTTTCGGCAACTGAAAGGGCTGCAGCAACTGCTGCACCGGATGAAATTCCGCAGAGAATACCTTCCTTCTTTGCAAGTTCTTTCGCAATAGTAAAAGCGTCTTCATTTGATACTGTCACCACTTCATCAATTATAGATCTGTCAAGAACTTCCGGAATAAAACCTGCTCCTATCCCTTGGATCTTATGCGGTCCCGGATTTCCTCCGGAGAGAACAGGTGAATCAGCAGGCTCAACCGCAATTGCTTTAAAGGAAGGTTTCCGTTTTTTAATGACCTGGGAAACACCTGTGATGGTTCCGCCTGTACCGACGCCCGAGACAAGGATGTCTACTTTTCCGCCTGTATCCTTCCAGATCTCTTCTGCTGTTGTTTCACGATGAATTTTCGGGTTTGCAGGATTCTCAAATTGATTCGGCATATATGCATTCTTTTCCGAAGCGACTATCTCTTTTGCTTTTTCGATTGCACCTTTTATACCATTTTTTCCTGGTGTAAGAACAAGTTCCGCTCCCAGATGAGAAAGGAGCTTCCTTCTTTCAATACTCATCGTATCGGGCATTGTAAGGCAAAGTCTGTAATTCCTTTCCGCACATATAAATGCAAGGGCTATCCCTGTATTTCCGCTTGTCGGCTCTACGATCAACGTTTCTTTATCCAGGAGCCCTTCTGCTTCTGCTGCATGGATCATTGAAGCTGCAATCCTATCCTTAACACTCCCTAAAGGATTAAAAAATTCAAGTTTTGCCAAAATCTCAACACCAAGCCCTTCACTGATTCTGTTAAGTCTTACCATCGGAGTTGAACCAATTGTGACACTTATATTTGAATAAATTGTCATACTAACCTCCCCTTTTGATCAGAACCGTTTACACGGCCTTATTTGTAAATCAGTTTCGGCTCTTCAAGCAGAACTTTGGTATCAGAAGGTACGGATTTTGTAATCCAGACATTTCCGCCGATTACAGCCCGTGCCCCTATAACCGTGTCTCCTCCAAGAATAGTCGCCCCTGAATAAATGATAACATCATCTTCTATAGTGGGGTGTCTTTTCCTTCCTCTATACTTTTCGCCGGCGTTACCCGGAAGGGAAAGAGCTCCTATGGTGACCCCCTGATAAATCCTTACATTTTTTCCTATTACGGCTGTCTCTCCTATAACCACACCCGTTCCATGATCTATAACAAAACTTTCCCCTATCCCGGCACCGGGATGTATATCTATACCTGTAACACTGTGTGCATATTCCGTCATGACGCGGGGCAGCATCGGCACGTCCTGCGCGAATAGTTTATGGGCTACTCTGTAAACGGTTATTGCAAACAGTCCCGGATAGCTGAAGATAATTTCATCATGGCTTTGGGCTGCAGGATCACCCTTATATGCTGCCGCAACATCTGTTGAAAGGATTTTACGAAGTTCGGGTATTAAATTCAAAATATCAAGTGCTATCTTCTGGCCCTGGTCGCTGCAATCCGTACAAATATTATCGTATCTGAAACATTCATGACGAATACTGTTTACGATCTGCTCTGAAAGTATGTCGAAAAGGACCGATACGGTCTGTCCTATACTATATTTGAGATTGGCGGGGTCGAGTTTTCCGCTGGAAAAATAGCCTGGAAAAAGTACTTCCCTGAACCTGTTAATGATCTCCACAACCGATTCATTTGCCGGTATGGGATCGTAGTCGATATGGGTATAACATTCTTTATCATCACAGCTTTTAATTATTTTTTCTGCTATTTCCGGAAGTTCTTTACGATACTCAGAAAAAGTATCTGCTTCAGTTTTGCAATTTTTACCATGTTTTTCAGTATGTTCGGTCACTTTTTTACCTCCTGTTTCCTATAAGAAAAATTCCATAAGCGGCAAAAATATTTGGCATTAGTTTTACAATTTTTCCCTTGGTTTCAGTTTGTCCGGTATTTATTGCCGCCTCTTTTATTATGCAAAAGCCTTCATTTTTTGAAAAATTCCTGAAATCTTTTAGACTTAAGACGCGAATATTGGGTGTAGTATGCCATTGGTACGGCAGTTCTTTTGTCACGGGAACATGACCTGTCCACATAAGCTGCATACGAATTCTCCAGTGACTGAAATTGGGAAAGCTAACTATTCCTTTTTTTCCCACACGCATCATAGACTGTATCAGACCGGCGGGCTCATAAACCTGCTGAAGTGTCTGAGAGAGAATAACATAGTCAAAAGAGTTGTCAGGATAGTCGATAATTTCTTCATTAATATCGCCCTGCAAAACTGAGAGTCCTTTCTCAATACAGCTTGCGACCTTTGCCTCCTTTATTTCGATTCCTGTTTCTTTGACTTTTTTGTTTTTCTTTAATAAATAGAGCAGCTCTCCTTCGCCGCATCCGAGTCCCAAAACTTTTGATCCGGGCTCGATCCATGACGCGATAACACGGAGATCAAAGCGTATATGTCTATCTTCTTCTCTCAAGGCATACCCCATCTAAAAAACCGCTTATTAGTCTGGATAACCGATCATTGGGAAGCAGGAAAGCATCATGCCCCCATTCAGCTTCTATTTCACAAAAGCTGACGTCAAGCCTGTTTTTTTTCATCGCCTTAACCATTTCTCTTGACTGATAGCTCGGATATAGCCAATCAGAAGTAAAGGAAACCACAAGAAATTTGGCCTGCGCCCTGGAAAAGGATTTAACAACCGATCCTGATCCATACTGCTTTATCAGGTCAAAATAGTCAGCTGCTTTTGTAATATACAGGAAAGAGTTTGCATCAAAACGCTCTACAAATTTTGAGCCCTGATAACGGAGATAGCTTTCAACCTGAAAATCAGCACTAAAATCAAAAGAGAGATTATTCTTATCCTGCAGCTTTCTTCCAAACTTCAGTCGCATTGATTCATCTGACAGGTATGTAATATGTCCTATCATTCTTGCAACGGCAAGACCCGTATCCGGCTTGTTCCCTGAATCATAATTTCCGCTGTTCCAGTTAGGATCAGCCATGATAGCCTGTCTGGCGACTTCATTAAAGGCTATGGCAAGCGCCGAATGTCGTAGAGTGGTTGCAAGTGGTATTGCGGAAACAATCATCTCAGGATACCTGACACACCACTCCAGAACCTGCATTCCCCCGATAGAACCGCCGATTACCGAAAGAATTTTTTTTATTCCAAGATGATCTGTCAAAGCCTTCTGGGCTTCCACCATATCACCAATTGTGATTACAGGAAAATTGGAGCCATATGTTTCTCCTGACTCCGGATTGACGGAAGACGGGCCTGTTGACCCCATACAGCTGCCGATTATGTTTGAGCATATGACAAAATACTTGTTTGTATCTATTCCTTTTCCCGGACCGATCATAATATCCCACCAGCCCGGCCTTGCATCATCTTCGCTGTAATATCCGGCCATGTGGGAATCTCCCGAAAGGGCATGAAGGATAAGTATTGCATTGCTCTTATCAGGATTAAGCGTTCCGCACGTTTCGTAAGCTATTGTAAGCGGCCCCAACTTTGAGCCGCTCTCGAGAACCATTTGTTTCGGCGAATCAGCAAAAGTATAATATTTTTTCTCAACAAGCCCTGCCGAGATATTATTTTTGTCATGTTCTATGTATTCGCTCATTTTTTCATCACCTGTCATGGGTCATGACGGCTTTAAATATTCAGGGTAAACTGAAACACATCGCATGTCTTGCATACCTTAATTTTATCTTTCCACTTTTCATGTGCAAATCCTTCACAGATTGTTCCATTGATAAACCAGCAGAGTTTCCCTGCCTTAAACTCCCAGGCAGGGCAATTCCTTTTCCGTTCTTCAGGGCAATTCCTAACTGTCCAGCATGCTTGTTGTGCTTTCTTATTTCCACGGATTCTTGACACAAGAAAAAACAATTGCCTTTCTGCATGGGCCGGGATTACCCTCCAACCCTGCTCATAACTGTGTATCGCTTTTAAAGATACTCCAAGAAGTTGCGCCATCTGCGCCTGTGTTTTTTTCAACATTTTCCTTAAAACTACAAATTCTTCGCTTTTCA
>JAFDJC010000393.1 GCA_019307665.1 Deltaproteobacteria bacterium
GTCATCGCTGATATTTACAATAACGCCATTCGTGCTTTGGGAACCGATGGCCGTGTGACTACGATTTGTGGTACAGGTAAACTTGGAAGTGTTGACGGTCCTGCAAAAACTTCCCCCCTGGCCCATCCTCATGCAGTGGCGGTTGGTCTTGATGGCAAAGTGTATATAGGAGAAGCCTCCGGAAGGAGATTAAGGGTTATCGATCTTGCCGGGAACCTGTCGACTTTAGCCGGCAGTGGAGAAAAGGGATATCGCGACGGAAAAGGTAAAGAAGCCATGTTTAATACTATATTAAGCATTGCTATTGACCTTAAGGGAAATGTTTTAGCCTGTGATATTGCAAACAATCGTATCCGCAAGATTACAACCGATGGCCTGGTAACGAGCATAGCGGGTACAGGGGAATGGGGATATAAGGATGGAAAGGCTTCGGAGGCGATTTTCTTAATGCCAATGGATCTGTGCGTGGATAAGAAGGGAAACATCTATATACCACGATTGCGGGGCAAGCAGGGGTTGTCGGGTATGTTGATGGAGGACCCGGCAAATCCCTTTTTATTCAGCCCCACGGTATTGCGGTTAATGAGAAGGGAGAAGTCTTTGTTGCTGATATGCTGAATCATGCAATTCGTAAAATCACACCGGCAGGTTTTACCACCACTCTTGCCGGTACAAGAGAGGTAGGGTTTAAAGACGGGGCGGGGAAAGATGCTCGCTTCAACAGGCCCGGTGGAGTGATGGTGTACAGGGACGGTTCGATAATTGTAGCGGATATTGATAATAATTCTTTGCGAAAAATCACTTTTAAGTGAAGCTTAATCTAAGTCTATAGTAGAGAAACTGGAGATGAAAGGTAATAATGGCGACAAAACATGACCTCATTGTCGTCGGTGCCGGCCCTGCAGGGCTAATGGCGGCGAAAACCGCCGGCGAGGAAGGCCTGAAGGTTGCAGTCCTTGAGCGTAAAAAAGAGATCACTAAGGTTCGCTGCTGCTGCGCAGGGGCGTTTAATGTTAATATGCCGGTTTTTGGAGTGAGTGCAAGCTTTGACGAAGATAAGAAAAAGAACATCAGACAGGGATTCCGCATTAGTTAGGTCCCCCTTTATAATTTTTCTACTTACCTTTTTGAAAGAAGGTCTTTAACATGGGGTCATCCGGGTTATCCAGGTACTCTTCCAGCCTTCTAAGTTTCAGCCCTGGATAGATTGTCTTCAGTGTATCAAGCTCTTTTTTAGTCAGGATGCTGTCTGAGGTTGCCCTGAAAAGTATGACATCACTGTTAAAGTATTCTTTTTTATATCTATCAGGCGCTAAACGGATTATCTCCGCCTCTTTCTTGAGCACTTTCCCAAACAGCTTACCCAGTTCGCTGTAGCTGAATGTTTCGATTCCCCCCACAGGGAGAACCTTGTTTTTTGCCTTTTTATTATTGATTGATGCAGCGAACACCGCTGCCATATCATCCTGATGGAGAGGCTGCACTTTTGACTTACCTTCTTCAACCACGTGATATCTTCCTGCAACAGCTGATGCCAAAAGGTCTCTAAAATCGAAGAAATATCCGGACGGTCTCAGAATGGTATAGCTGATACCTGATTTGATGAGATTATTTTCTGCGTTCCTTTTGGCAAGATGTGCGTGATGGAACTCAGGGATTTTATCACCACGGGCGCAGCCAAGCGCGCTTATATAAATGACCTGCTTAACCTTTTCCTTTTTCGCTGCTTCGACAACATGGTGCATACCATCCTGTTCTATCTCATAGGGGGTGAGTTTTTTCTCGCCGGGAGGCGTGTATCTTGGCACACCTATGGCACAGACGACTATGGTATTTCCTTTTACTCCATTTGTGACTGCATCAGGCCTGGTAATATCCGCCTCATCCCCGCTTAAGACTTTCACGTTTGCCGGCAGGTCTTTTACTTTAGGCGCTTTTTTGTCAAAGGCGGTTATGGATGATGCTTTTCCATGCTGCAGCAGCAGTTCCAGGGCCTTTCCACCGATATTACCTGAAGAACCTATGAGCAGGATCTTCTCACCTTTAGTATTCTTAGTAATCTCCGCAAAAAGCTGATCTGACATTTTAATCCTCCCCCCTTTAAAGATATGTATCCAATGACATAGCTTTTTAAATCCGAATATCGAAGCACGAAATCAGAAACAAATTCAAAATTCGAATGTTCAAAAGTTTAAAACATATGTTTTGGTAATTTGAATTCTGGTGTCATTCGGATTTGTTTCGAGTTTCGGATTTCTAATCTCGAGTTTTTATCTTAAAGCAGATAGTTCTATTAAAAGACTACTAATAGTGTAAACAGACCTCTTGAACAGTACAGGATCGATTTTACGTGCTGCTGCTCTTTTTTCTCAGTTCATTGAATGCTTCTTCCGGTGACATGGTGGTAGACATCTTAAGGGTCTCAAGGATGTCGGGCCGTTCTTTACTTATCCTTTCCTGCTGACTGTAGAAAAAATCACGCATGACCCTGCCGCAGGTGAAGTGGTTGATATGCCCATCAAGCAGCTTGCCCTCCGCAAGTTTGTAAAGGTAATCGAGCTGGTCACCTGTAAGATTTCCCATTCCAAAGGTTTGGCAGCACT
>JAFDJC010000179.1 GCA_019307665.1 Deltaproteobacteria bacterium
TTGAAAGTACTTGTGCTTGAGCAGCATGATAAAGTAGGCGGGTGCACAACAAACTTTGAAAGAGGTGACTTTACATTTGAGGCCAGCTTGCATGCAATGGCAGGCGGAGGACCCGGAAAAAACAACAGGGGGCTGTATAAGCTTTTGGAAATTACAGGTGTTGGTCAAAAAGTGGAACTGATCGAGCTGCCCCATTTCTATCGTTCTGTTTATCCGGGTATAGATATGACGCTTCCCAATAACTGGGAGGGATTCAAACGTGTTTTAAAACAAAAGTGGCCTGAGGAAGCTGAAGGAGTAGACAGATTCCATGAACTCTGTTCCAGTCTCATGGATGATCTCCTTTCCCTGAAATACATGTTTCGACACAGCGGTCTAAAACAATTTTTCGTTAAAGCAATGGTGCCGATACGGCAGAGGACTTTGTTTAAATGGAAGGACAAAACATTCAAGGATCTTATGGATCACTGTTTTAAGAATGAAGATATTAAGGCAGTAGTTTCTCAGCTATGGGTCTATTATGGCGCACCTGTACCGGAACAGACCGCATTGATTTCCATGGCGGCAACCGAGGCATATCTGGGTGACGGGATATGGCACATCAAGGGAACATCACAGGCACTTTCAGATGCGTATGCAGAAAGAATCCGGGAACTAGGCGGTGAAATAAAAACAGAAACACTGGTAACCAAAATTACAATAAAAGACGGTGTCGCTAAAGGTGTCCAGACTGAGTCTGGTGATACATACAGTGCGCGCTATGTTGTTGCCAATACAGATCCGTATCAGCTGACATACAAACTGATCGGTGAAAATCATTATCCTGATGATTATCTGGAGAAACTGAAAAGACTCAAACCGGCAAACAGCCTTTACGGAGTCTATTTGGGTCTGAACATAGATCTTAAAAAACTGGGATATCATGATACGGAGATTTTTTACAATACGTCAAAAGACAGCACTGTCGTATATGAAAACATGATGAAGGGAGATTTTCAAAATGGCATTGTCGCCGTAACGATTTATTCCAATTACAATGACCCCATCTATGCTCCTCCCGGCAAATCAGTGGTTGTGCTCAATGCATATTCCAGCATCGACACCTGGCCTGAATACCAGAGTGACGCCTATTATGAAATGAAGGATAAAATGGAGGAAGAACTCATCACCCTTGCTGCAAAGATGATACCTGAGCTTGCAAATCCTGATAACATAGAAGAAAGAGATGCTTTTACGCCCCATACAATAAAAAGATATACAATGAACAGAGGCGGTATTGTTTACGGCTTCTATTTATCGCCTGATCAATGGCAGAAAATACCGAATCATACCCCTGTCGACAATGTATTTATTGCCAGCAACTGGAGTCAGGCATGGCATGGCGTTGGATCAGCACAGGTCAATGGATGGCGTGCGGCCAGACTTATTATGGACAGGGAAGGAATTGAGTAGTAAGGCAGGTATTGGACCTGACGAGAAGGGGAAGTACCATTCTCCCTTCTCGCAGTCCAATATAAAATGACATGGAGTTTAGATTAGCTATTCTCTCCCACAAAATTCTCCTTGGCCTCCTTTCCCGTAAAAGCGCTGTCCCATACCATGTTTACCGAAGCCAAGGAAACCTTTTCCAGTCCGCAATTCCGGAGCTATTTTTTTTGCCTCTAATCTCAGGTCGATTCGTTTTGCCATAAGCTGCCCCTTAAGATCAGCTGCTTCCTTTGCAAGTGATTTAAGTTCTTCCCCGTTAGGATCTGATGTTTCAAGAAGGATTCTCATTTTTTCAGACTTTGAATGAAGACCGATTCTAAGATCTGCGGTTTCGTCAACAAACTTTTGTCGAAGCTCTTTGAGTTGTTTTTTCTGGTCATCAGTAAGCTTGGCGTTCCATTCAGACCCGTCTCTGGGACATTCCCGGTTAAGCCCTTTACCATGGTGCTTCCCCTGTCCGGGTCCCCATGCAAATGCAGATGTTGATGCGACAAAAGCAAAGATGATTGCTGCAATGATAAGTGTTGTTTTTTTCATGGTCATTTTCCTCTTCCGTAATAAAGTTAATAAGTAGCCGGTTCGAACCGACTGTTGCTGTTTTCTGATTCATGTTATGAGCAAAACATGTGCCATATGAAAAAAATATTCTTAACCATCTGTTTTTTGTAATTTAATATTGTATTTTTGATTTTTAAAAGATACTTTAAAATTATGATGGTGGGTAATTTGTATACACCATACTGTATCCATGTGGGTATAAAGTATCCATACATTACAGGTGGGGATAAGGAAATACAGTAGCTTATACTCGGCATTTATATTGCAAGATCAAGATAGTTATATTCCCCCGGGTTTATATTTACATGGGTTTATATTTACATGGGTTTTATATTTACATGGATTTTATATTTACATGGGAAATACAAAGGTAAAAAAAATGCAGCAGAAAAAAAGAACGGCAGGGTCTTTGCTCGGCATATCGCCTTTTGTCATTATTGGCGTTTTCCTGGTACTTGTGCCGATATTTATTTTCATAACTATTGATAATATAAAGGCTCATAACAAAAGAGCTGCTGAAATGCTTACGGAAAGGGGGGCCTCCCTGATAAGATCTTTTGAGGCCGGAACGCGGACAGGGATGATGGCAATGCGATGGGAAACGGCAAAGATACAAATATTACTTACCGAGACA
The DNA here is from genome assembly GCA_019307665.1 of Deltaproteobacteria bacterium. Taxonomy (GTDB): domain Bacteria; phylum Desulfobacterota; class Desulfobacteria; order Desulfobacterales; family SURF-7; genus JAFDJC01. Next base: position 2,681 of record JAFDJC010000179.1, read on the forward strand.
GCATTTCAGCCGGATATTGAATACATTATGATAACAGATAAAAACGGCAGGATTCTCGGGCACAGTAATGCGTCAAAGACAGACGGTGTTTATGAAAATATGCCTGATATATCTCAACCGAATTTTGACACGGATGTATCTCACAGAGAGATAGGCGGTGAAGATAACGGGAAAATATTTGAAGTCTATAAAAAGTTTACGCCTTCACGATTCCGCCGGCAAGGCAAATTCAAGCGATTTCGTGGCGGACCGTTCATGGAAAGGCCTAACAAACCCCAACCTGACTGGTGCAGAGCACATTTTTTTAAGGGACCGGGCCGGATGATGGCTCCCGAGCCTGAACAGTTTATTTTTGCCGGCTTTAACATGAAAAAGATTGAAGCTTCCAAAAGGGAATATCTGCTTCATGTTATACTCACCGGTGTCATTCTTTTCTTCATCGGATGCGCCGGAATGTTCAGCCTTTTTGTGATGCAGGCATACCGGTCAGCCAAAAAATCTATTACCAGTCTTGAAAAAGAAGTTGAGAGGAGTCATCGTCTTGCAGCAATAGGAAAACTCGCCGCAGGGGTTGCCCATGAAATCAGAAATCCGCTAAGCTCGATCAAGGGCTTTGCAACATACTTCAAGGAAAGGTTTGAAGACTCCAAGGAAGAAAAAAAGATCGCGATTATAATGATTGATGAGGTTGAACGGCTCAATCGTGCGGTTACCCAACTCCTTGAATTTGCAGGGCCTGTCTCGGTGTCAAAGACCGAAGTGGATTGTGAAGCGTTGCTAAATCATTCGATGCTGCTTGTTAAAAAGGATCTTGAAGCAAAGAAGATCGAGCATGAAACTATCATTCTGACTAAAAAAAAGAACGTCATGCTTGATAGCGACAGGATGAATCAAATTCTTTTAAACCTTTATCTGAATGCCATCGAAGCAATGGATTCCAAGGGAAAGCTTACTGTGAAAGTATCGGACGCAGAGGACGCCGGTTATGTCCTTTTTGAAGTTGCCGATACAGGCAAAGGAATAAAGGAGGCGGAGATTGAACAAATCTTTGATCCTTATTTTACAACAAGGAATACAGGCACCGGACTTGGACTTGCAGTAGTGCATAAAATAGTCGAGACATTAGGGGGAGAAATAAAGGTTGAGAGCAGTCCGGGAAAAGGTACCCTATTTTTAATCAGAATGCCGTGCTGAAAACAGGTAAAAAATGAATAAAAAAAGTTTAATACTGGTTGTTGATGATGATTCCGGTCATCGGACTATGCTGAAAACCCTGTTGAGCGGATGGGGTTATGGCATCTTTGATGCCGATGATGGATCAGAAGCTGTAAGGATGGTAAAAAAAAGGAGTTTCGATGTCGTACTTATGGACTTGAAGATGATAAAAATGTCAGGGATGGAGGCGCTTTCAAAAATACACTCCTATACCCCATCTGTTCCCGTGGTCATCATGACCGCATTTTCTTCGGTGGATACCGCAGTTGAGGCATTGAAAAAAGGGGCTTACGACTACCTGACGAAACCGCTTGATTTTGAAAAGCTGAAGCTGACAATTGAAAGAATAATCGAAAGTAAATACCTTAAGGAAGAGAATCGCAATCTCAGAGATAGAATCAGCAGCCGGTTTAAAAGAGAAAACATTATAGGAAGCAGCCTTGCCATGACAAGGCTTCTTGAAACAGTAGAGATGGCTGCGCCGTCTGATGCCAACATTCTTGTTTCAGGTGAATCAGGAACAGGGAAGGAACTGGTGGCCGGTGCCGTCCATTACAATAGCCCGCGAAAGAACGCCCCTTTTATAAAAATTAATTGCGCTGCAATCACTGAAACGCTTCTTGAGTCAGAACTTTTCGGCCATGAAAAGGGTTCGTTTACAGGCGCTGACAAAAGTAAAAACGGAAAGTTTGTACAGGCACACAGCGGGAGTATTCTCCTTGACGAGATCAGCGAGATGAACACTGCCATGCAGGCAAAACTTTTAAGGGTAATCCAGGAAAGAGAAGTCACGCCGGTGGGAAGTGAAAAGACAGTAAAAGTAGATGTCAGGGTTATTGCATCGACCAACAGGGACCTGAAGGAACTTACTGACAAAAAAAAGTTCAGAGAGGATCTTTTTTTCAGGCTTAATGTTGTGAATTTAGAAGTTCCGTCTCTCAGGGACAGAAAAGAAGACATTCCTGAATTGGCAATTCATTTTCTTAAGAATTTTTCATCAAAAAACAAAAAGAATGTTAAAGGCTTTACACCCGATGCCATGGATGCGCTTATTAAATACAGCTGGCCCGGAAATGTGAGAGAGCTGATGAATACGGTTGAAAGGGCTGTTGTGCTTGCAAGGTCGGAATATCTGTCTTTAGATGACTTCCCGGTTATTTACCATAAAGAGGACATGAGATCTGACAATATAATTCAAACAGTCTCCGGGGATATGCCACTTTTTGAAGTTGAAAAAGCGGCTGTTATCAAAACACTTGAATCATCAGACGGCAACAGAAGTGAGGCCGCCAGAAGGCTCGGCATAACCAGAAAGACGCTTTTAAAAAAACTGAAGCAATATGGTGTTGCAAAATGAGTGCTCAATGGTTTAAGCAAAGGCTTGATTCAGCGACCTATGAGGAGAATGTATGAGCAGCAGAATTATTTTAAAGGATGCCTTAAAAACGTTTACGATTGATCAGGACAAAGTTCTGAATCCTGAGGAGACGGTTAGGCGATTCAAGGAAAAAACAAAGAAACTGAACCTGAATATTCTCGAAGAAACCAAAAGAATAGATAACGGAAGGCTTGATATCCCGATTTTTTTCAGCGTTTGCGGGCATGATGCAAAGTCTGTGACAGGAACAAACAAGCAGATGGGCAAGGGTGCCACACCGTCTCAGTCAGAAGCAAGTGCTGTGATGGAGTTGGCTGAGCGGTTCAGTTTTTTCAGCTTCAGCAAAAATCCTGAAAATTTTTTTACGGAAAAATACTGCAACGTAAAGGACAGGGCAATACCGTTTAAAATGATAGCCGATTCTGTTCATGATGATTCAAAAGATCTTGAGGTCGCAAGAAAAATTTTTGAAGACCTTCCGCTTCAGTGGACACAGGGTTATAATCTGACACAGGGAAAGGAAGTTCTTGTACCGTTTAACTGGTTTTTCATGATTAATGAATTTAACGGTCCGTCTGCCGGCAACTGCCAGGAAGAGGCCATCAGCCAGGGAGTATGTGAAATTGTTGAAAGACATGTGTCTTCAATTATCAGCCATGAGAAACTGTCTGTCCCCGCCGTTAACCCTGACTCGGCTGACGATCCCATGGTAATGGAAATGCTCCAAAAGTACAGGAAGGCCGGAATAGAGCTTTACATCTCAGACTTTTCGCTTGATATGGGCATACCGTCCATCGGTGTATTAGCTTATGACCCTGCCACGTTTCCCGGAAAGAGTGAAATTGTATGGACTGCCGGGACCACACCCGACCCGCAAAAAGCTCTGAGCAGGGCTCTTTCGGAAACTGCCCAGCTTGCAGGGGATTTCAATACCGGTTCTAACTATGTGGCAAGCGGGTTGCCGAAATTAAAAAAATTGGAAGAAGCCGGCTTTATTATGAACCCGGATAAAACAATCAATATTCATGACCTTCAGGACCTTTCCAGCAATAACATTAAAACAGAAGTTGAAAATTGCGTTTCCGCCCTTCAAAAAAAAGGAATGGACGTCATACTAATTAACACAATGCATCCTCAGCTCGAGATCCCGGCTTTTTACACGATTATTCCAGGAGCGCATTTTCGTGAGCGGGCTCTTGGAACAAGCGTAGGACTCTTTTCAGCCAAATTGATCACTGAAAACAATGTTCCCCGAAAAGCGTTGGAAAGGCTTATGGAAATAGAAAAACTGCTTCCTGAAAAATATTATATCAAGTTTTACATCGGTTCATGTCACCTTGCCATGAACGATCCTGAAACAGCGCTTGGATATTTCGAACAGGCACTGGACCTCGATCCTGTTAGTCAGGATATACCAAGCATTTATTCTTATATGGGCGTCTGCCTTAAGGATATCTGGATATATTAAAAAAAGGTGAGAAAGCTGATGATGAAAGGACGGACATTTATAATCTGATGGGATTTTGTTATTTCAAACTGAGAAAACATGAAAACGCGATCAGGTGCTTTAAAAAAATAATAGGGCTTGACCCTGGTTCTGCCATCAATTATGCCAATATAGGTTCAAACTATCGTGATATGGGAGACAGGAAAAAAGCTATTGAATTTTATACCACGGCAATTAATATTGATCCGACAATAGAGTTCGCATGGGACAATTTGAAAAACCTTCAGAATATCGACTAATTTTACTCGATTTCATGGAAAAATAATATAATGAACCGGATACTTCCAATCATATTTCTCATTTTTTTTGGAACTTCTTCGGCTTTCTTATTTGTCATCGCCTTTATTATTTGGCTGTTCACAGTCATGTTTGATCGTAGGTTAGTTCTGCTTCACATGTTTACATCTTTCTGGGGGCATTTGTATGTATGGGTTATGCCTATCTGGTCGGTTTCTATTAAGGGTCGGCATAAGTTGAAAAAACGAACAACCTATATGATTGTCTCAAACCATCAATCTCAACTCGACATCCTGGTGGCTTTTGGATTGTTTTTCCCTTTTAAGTGGGTCTCAAAAGCAGAAGTGTTCAAGCTTCCTTTTATCGGATGGAACATGACCCTAAACCGCTACATTAAATTGAAGCGCGGCGACAGGAAAAGCATACATAAAATGATGGTTGAATGCGAAAAAATGATATCAAAAGGCAACTCCTTATATTTCTTTCCGGAGAGCACTCGGTCTAAAACCGGAATTATGAGACCATTCAAGCCCGGTGCCTTTATTCTTGCAAAAAAAATGAAGACGCCTATTCTTCCTATTGCCATAAATGGCACTAAAAATGCTTTACCCAAGCACTCTATCTTTTTCAAAGGCAGCCACAAGATACGTTTTGAAGTCCTTGATGAAATCCCTTATGAGGACTTTCGAGACTTATCAGTGGAAGAACTGGCTGCAAACGTCAGGGAAAAGATTGCAGCGCATGTGGATGAGCATACAGAAACCTGATTATAGTATTCATAAACCCTGATTTTTTGGGTGACACCGGCAATTCATTGCCGGTGCCCGAAGGGCAAGATGTGTTTCCGGAAGTCACTGCGGTTGTTTAAATTGTCTACATCTAACGCATAGACTTTTCAGGTCGGGCTTTGGTAATCGCTACCACTAACTACCCTACAAAGGGAGCAGAAAATATAATGAGGAGCTTAACGTTAAAATGAATTGTCAAAAAGATTTGCCGCATCTTGTATGTTGTTTTTTTTGTCGTTGGACGGAGATGATTTTACAGTAATTAAAAATAAGATTTACTTGACCTGACAACCACCTAATATGATATCTGTACTTTGAGCCAAGTTTAGACATTCTCAATATATCAGCAATTCAGTTCTTCTGTTCAAATGGTTTGCTTTTAAATTGGTACA
>JAFDJC010000180.1 GCA_019307665.1 Deltaproteobacteria bacterium
ATCGCCTTTACCGCCGAAAAGCCGCTTGCGACAGCCAGTCCTGTTCCGCATTTCATCCTCTTCCAGTCATGATGGGCAAGGATTGAACCTGCTGCAAAAAGCCGCTTAAAAGCAGGCTTTCCCGAGCCATCAATCGGCCGGAACATATCATCTACTTCAAGACCTGCGTTGTTTATCGCATGTCCTTTTCTGTCAAGAAGATCCTTTTTATACCATTCTTTTCTGCTTTCGGGCTGATAAACCGAAAGATTAAAAAGAGACTCTTTTAAACGGTTTTTATCCTCATAAAGCCCTTTCCCAAAAAAACGCCCTGTTGCAAGGATTATATTTTTGGCTCTTACCTTGATTTCTTTTTCAGTTGTCCCCACGTCAAGGATAAAGCTGTTATCTTTAGTTACGATACAGCCAAGAACTTTTTTCTGATACAATGTTTTGACGCCTCTTTCCGGGAGGTTGTCTCTAAAAGTCTCGACAAGGCGAAGACCGTTTAAAGACGGGGGCAATCCGGGTATTTCAAAGATATTGACCCCGAGCCTGTTTTGAAGATCAGAAAACACCTCTTTGGTTTTCGAAACACCAAGAATTGACGGAATACCGATATGTTCAACATTGTTGATATAAGGCAGTATCCCTTCTGCAAACACCTCCCTGTTTTCAATCAATTCCAGGTAGCGTGCAGCATATTCCGAATACATTTCACCGGTGTTGCCAATTCCCGGGAAAGGAATCCTTACTGAACGCAAACCAGGCCATTTCTTCTTGAGTGTCTCTGTTATCTGTCGCGCGCTGAATCCTTTTAAACCATGAAAATCGATCAGAAGGCACGGCGCTTTTTTTTCAAGAACAGATACGCCATTCCACATTGTCGTGGGAACGCACCACGTCTGTTTAACAGTTCCAAACGGTGTGATAACATTTGCATTGCGGTTTTCATGCCTTTGATATGAAAGGCCTGCTTTGCCAAGAAATGAAAGCATTTCATCCATGGCCTGACAGATATCAGCCGAATCAATTCTTGCATAAAGATGGTCTGGCTGATCCTTTTTCACGGCCTCAATTGCAGACCACGGGTCATCCCATTTTTTTCCTTCTGCTGCAGGATAAACTCCCATGAGATCCAGAAGTCCGCTTGCGAATAAGATTTCGCCGAAAACACCCGTCTGGACAGTTGATATGCCTCTGTTTGCTGCGAATAAGGCTGCTGCCATGCCGGCCATACCTGCCCCTATGACCATCAAATCACATTCAATGTCTTCTTCAAGCACTCTATCGACATTTTCTTTCATAGCTCGAGTCCGGCTACCCCACAGTAAATAGCTTCCAAAAGATCTACCCTTATCAGTGTGTCACCGGTCAGGATTGGATGACGACCACGCCATCGTTCTCTTAAAAACCTCCTTATCTCGGACAGACCTTTTTCATCTGTTAAAATTCCTTTGTCATACAAGTAGGCGGCCAGCCCTGCGCTGCAAAATGTCCCCTGGCATGGCCCTTTCCCGACACGGCTCCTCAACCCTATAGCGTTAAGATCCGGAATACAGTTTTGCCTGTTCAGAGATTCAATAATGCTGTCAACTGTTCTCCTGGACACCATTTCACATTCACAAAGCATTGTATCCCCGGGGTCACTCTCTGCTATCCAGATTTTGGGAGATAATGCAGGCTCAGTCCATTTCCCGTTGCCGGTATCCGGAAGCGGAACTGTCCTTGTTTTACAAGGCTCTTTCACGTCCAACTTGAGGCAAACCAGATTAGATGTTTTTTCAGCCATTAACCTATAGGTTGTAAGCTTGCCCCCTGTAATAGTAACAAAGTTATCAAGTCCGTTTGCAGCATGGTCGATCAATGTGAATCCCCTGCTGACGCTTCTGTCTTCATTTTCCGACTCAACTTCTACAAGAGGTCTAACGCCTGAATACGCCCTGATAAACTGCTCTGTTTCAAGAGCCGGGGCCATCACTGCGGCTTCACGTATTATAAAATCAGCCTCTTCAATATCAGGGCTGATCTCATCAGGAGAGTCTATTCTTGATGAAGTCGTTCCAATAATCGAAACGACCCCCCCCGGTACAAGAATGTCGCCGTCAGACGGCCTTCTAAGCCGGTTAATTACCCGTCCGGCAATTCTGTTTTGTGAAACAAGAAGAGTCCCTTTTGAGTATATCATTCCTATTTTTACATTAACCATCTCAGCTATCTGGCCTGCCCATGCTCCTGAAGCGTTTACAACTAACTCCGTCTCTATGGTAGTTTCTTCTCCGCTTTTTTCATCAAGCACAGAAACGGCTGTTATTTTCCTTTTGTCCTGATGCAGTTTAATGACCCTTTTATTTCGCAGAAATGCCGCGCCATGCTTTATGGCATCTGCCATGTTCTCGAGGGTCAGTCTGAAAGGATCGATTGAAGCATCTTTCACCATGTATGCAGCAAGCAGTCTGTCTGAAAGAGCAGGTTCCATTTCACGTGCAGTTTTAGTATCGATTGTCTCGCAATATATCCCGCATTTTCTGCATCTTTCCTGAAAATCAGCAATATAAGTTTCATCATCGCCCCGGACAGCTACAAAAAGGCCTCCTGTATCTTCTATGCATTGGGATGCAAGACTTTTTAACAGTTCTCCTTCCTCTTTACATTCTTCTGCAGCAGCCGGGTCTGATTCGATATAACGCGCACCACTGTGGAGCAAACCATGATTTGCACCTGACGCACCGGCATTAAGATCCTCTTTTTCAACAACAGTACATGGCACGCCCCTTAAGGATAAGTCCCTTGCAATTCCTGTCCCGGTTACACCACCGCCTATTATCAGCACCCCTGTATTCAATACCCTCTCCTTCAATTTATTATCATATAATATTTTTTTTTTTTTAATACAACATTGACGATTTCTTTACGAACACAAGCTGTGATACAATAACTGGAGAAAGTAAAAAATGAAAATGCGGGAACGATCATTGATAAGGACCGAGCTGAAACATCACAAGGCCTTATGCCGGAAAGGCTGTGGCTTGGATCGGCCACCGCAGCACAGGTAATATACTCGGATAAGGCCTGGTCCGACTATTCCGTTCAGAAGTGTTTAAAGACGAGCCGGATAGAGTAGCGGGACAGTTTGCAGCTGGATGTGATGCGAACGGCTGACAGCGTATTTAAATGTTCTGCGTGCCAAAGCCATCCCTTGAGAACGCATACATTTGACTTCTATGCATATCATTTCCCACAGTACGTATCGGCATATTCAGGGTAATATGCTTGATATCCTTCTGAAAAACCAGACTGAAAATCTTCGGATTTCTCAGGTCTCAAAGCTTCAAGATGCTTCCGAAGGTTGCTTGACATAACACCCGACCATTTTCCACGGCGATAAAAGGAGCAGGTAAGTTTCATGGCATCTTTTTTGGCATACACATCAGCCAGTTGTTTGCCGGAAGCGTATTCCGGGTTGTTTCTGACCGGCTCCGATGTCTGGCAGGAAGTTGTTGAAAGCAGAATTAAAAACAGCAGGCACAGAAAAAACTTAAATCTTTTCATTTTCAGATCCTCCCTAAAAATATCCTATTGGCCTAATAATCATTTCTATATGTCATAAGCAAGCTGTCAAATAATAAAGAGTAAGAAATCGGATAATGTAAACTTTCCATGAGCTACCAAATTGATTAAACTTAGATATTAACAGCGCCATGCCTTAAAGCAATCTTTTCAAACATAACCACAAGTCCCGTGGCAAGGGCATAAATGGATTCAATATTAAGATTGTCTTCTGCGGTTGAATCGAAAAACAGGTTCAAGTCGGATTCGAGTCCATCATCCGGCCGCCAGTAACAAATCAGTATCGGCACTTTTGGCAGAGGATGCAAAACAAGCGAAATGTCAGATTCATAATGATTCTCAACCTGCTTTCCGTTAAAGATATGAATCAGATCCTCAAAAAGATCAGTATAGGTATCCGCAACTTCTTTTAACGGTTTTTCACACCGTTGACCAAAAAGACGATACCAGTCCTTCCCACCCGGCAATTCTCTAAACGGAACCCATTTACCTGAAACAGGCACACCGGCGTTTTTAATGATATAACTAAGGAACGGTATTGCTACCCACTGATGTATATGGATGTCAGATGAAATGGCGCCTTTTGAATCTATACTAAAGTCTTTGCCGAGAATCTTTAATGTCAACTTATAGCCGGAAAAGCTGCCTCCCAGTTTATGCGCTGATGAGTCAAGATCAAGTGTGGATATTTGCTTTTTCATTTGTTCCAATTTGACCGCATAATCCTGTTCAGCTGTCATTCGTGTTTTGATTTTACCATCAAGCCTTTCAACAATCTCCTTTTCAATATAAGGGCATTCATCTAACTGTTTTTCGCCTTTAAATACCAGTACGGAAAACGCCAGACAAGATGGTGCCCTGCATTCTTTGCAGTTTGTTTTTGGAAGCAGTTTAAAAATCTCCATGGAACTTTGTGGTTTAGTCATAACCAATCTCTTTTGGGGCTTTTAATTTTTAATAAACCTGCCACTTTCATATTCTTCAAATGCAACTTTCAATTCCTCTTGTGTGTTCATCACAATCGGCCCCTGCCAAGCTACAGATTCTCCAATGGGCTTTCCTGAAATGAGTAAAAATCTCACAGCCGTGCCTTTGGTTGTGACATTGATATTCCGGGCATTATCAAAAAGTACAAGGGTTTCATTTCCTAATGTCGATTCTTTTTCAGAAGCATGTGAATCTTTTGTCTTACCGAATTCACCTTTTCCTTTAATAATATATGCAAAAACCGTGTGACTTTCTTTTGTTTGATGGATAAATTCCGAATTTTCAGGGACAGAAACATCAAGATATTCCGGTTCAATCACAATATCCTGTACCGGACCTTTAATACCTTCCACAATGCCACAAATAACTTTAATTTTTGTGCCGTTTATGAGCACAACCTCAGGGATTTGATCGCTTTTTATTTCCTGATAGCGAGGCGGCATCATTTTGTGTGAGGCAGGCAGATTTGCCCAAAGTTGAAACCCACCCATAATCCCTTTGGCGTCTCCCTTTGGCATCTCTTGATGAATAATGCCGCTGCCGGCTGTCATCCACTGGACATCGCCGTTTGAGATCGTACCCTTGTTACCCATGCTGTCACCGTGTTCTACATCACCTTGGAGAACATAAGTAATGGTTTCGATACCACGGTGAGGATGCCATGGGAATCCTTTGATATAGTGATCCGGGTTGTCTGAACGAAAGTCATCCATAAGTAGAAATGGATCAAAGGTCGGTAATTCACTAAATCCAAAAACACGTTTAAGATTTACACCGGCGCCTTCTACCGTTGGCATGCTTTTGAATACTTTAACCATTTTACTTCTCCCAGCCTTTATTGCCGTCCGTCACCTATATTCATTCAAGCTGACAATCCTTATTAAGATGTGCACGAAAAAAGTATAGTGAGACTAACAAGAACGGCAATGCCACGAATATTCCAAATACTGGGAGTACCGTAAAACCACTCAATACGAGGGCTGCGGATAAAATCAAAAAAAAGAAGCCGATGCTTAACTTTGAGAATCTTTCCACTATGCAAAAATTATTGTTCATAATAGCACCTCCTAATTGTATTTACTCAATTGATATTAAAAATAAAAGTTTCTTTTATCTATTTTTATATTATTAGATCAGCAAAAAGCATGCCTAAGGAATACAAACCTTGTAAAGCTACTATTAAGGAGAAACCATATCCGTACAAGGGTGTATCATTATCTGTTTCATCTTCACTTATGAAACATATTTGTCTCATGTTACAGAAAGATATGATACTAATATGAAGATAACGCTGGCTGAATGAATTCAGAAAATATCAAACCATTGCAATAAATTCAATCTGAAAAAGTAAGGTCATGGCCTTATGTATACTGTAGCATTTATTGTAGGCTCTACTTTAAACTTCAAAGCCTGAAGGATGGTATAGAAAAGGGCATTAGTTACCATGATTACTTGACCAACCTACGAATCTGCTAAGGGGAAAATGGAGCCCAAAAAGGTGAAGTGCAACTTGACTTTTACCGGCTTTTTATAGGATATGTAGACTTGTGGTGTTTTATGTGAAGCACATATGTTTCACCCTCAAGGTGGGATGAGTATTTTCGGGCAGAGCAGGATGGATCTCTCCATGATTTTCAACTATAAACAAATAACATTCATACCTTAAAACCATATGGTTGCACTACTCATTTTCACAGCATTTGTTTTCGGGTTTATTGCCAGACAATTTGGTTTACCACCGCTTGTAGGGTTCCTTGCCGCAGGATTTGGCCTCAATATCTTTGGAGTGGAGGCCACCGAAACCCTGCATCAATTATCTGATGTCGGTATCATCCTGCTGCTCTTCAGCATAGGCCTCAAAGTAAAGATAAAAAAACTGCTTGAACCGCAGATCTGGGGAACTGCGTCTTTGCACATGACCATCACTGTCGTGCTGCTTGGCGCTGTCTTTTATGGATTCAGTCTTGCAGGGCTCTCCTTTTTTAGCAGCCTCGATCTATCTGCTTCATTGATCATTGCCTTTGCACTTAGTTTCTCAAGTACGGTCTTCGCGGTCAAAATTCTTGAAGAAAAGGGAGAAATGACATCAAGACATGGCCGTATCGCCATTGGGATTCTGGTAATACAGGACCTGCTTGCTGTTATTTTCATCACAATATCAAGTGGCAAGATTCCATCCCCGTTTGC
>JAFDJC010000022.1 GCA_019307665.1 Deltaproteobacteria bacterium
AACAAAGGTCATCGATGCCATCGGTAGACGGGGCCACAGCGTCATCGTAGGACGGGGCGCAAATTTCATCCTTTTGCCTGAAAAAAAGTTCAGCGTGCGAACAGTCGCTATCTTTGAAAAAAGAAAAGAGAATGTCATTCGGGAGTTTGATGCATCTCCTGATCAGGCTGTAAAACGTATTCGAAAAAGAGAAGCGCGGCGACAGGACTATATTAAAAAATCATTCAATGCGGATATCAATGATCCGGTAAATTATGACCTTGTTATCAATACCGGAGAAATGAATCTGGAAGATTGCGTGGAAGCCGTCAAACTTTTTTATTTTAAAAAGTTTTCCATCTCAAATTTGATCAATTCATAAAAAGTCAAAATTGTGATTGCTTTGTAAAAAGTACAATCGAACAGGAATTGCGTTTAGCTTCACTAAATTCAAATTGTCTCCTTATAATGCGACCAGGCTGTATTTAAACGGCTGGCGCGCGCTTTCTCTGCAATATTCATCAAAGCGCTGTCCCTTTTCCAGGCACTCTTAATTTCCGGTTCAACATTTTCCCATAGCGGATCAAGATCGGAAATCAGCTGTTTTGTCTGTGTTAACAGCCCCCCAAGGGCAATATGAACTGCAGGCAATGAAGAATCACTTATGGCAAGTGTCTTTGTGGCAACTATCAGGCTGAGAATTTGCTCGCCGGTATTTTTCGGCCATCTGAATTGTTTTGCAATACGAAAAAGGTATCCGAGAATGGCGGCATTTACGTGAAGATCTTCCAGGGTTCGAAACGGTTTGATATAGGATGTATAGCCATCGCCCGGAAGGATTCGGGAATCTTTCACGATAACGTCATTCAGGTGGATAATGCCATGGCTGATTTCAGGTACAAAGGGAAGGTCTTTCATAACCTCAACCGTCAATCCCGTTGCGCTCCTTTCAAGCAGTACTAACTTGAGTCGATTTTTTCCGTCATTCCCCATACCTTTCGAGGCAGCCACAAGGAACAGCTCTGCTTCAGCAGCGCACGTAACAAATTGTTTTCTACCGTTAAGTCTCCATTCCGACTTGCTGCTGTTTTCGGCAGGTTCAAGCCTGCTCTTTATTGCGCGGGGATGCCCTCCGTCTTCTTCTGTTACGCAAAAAGAAACAATTGTCTCTTTCGGCAGATCCGGGACAAGTTTTTGCAGGGCAGCATGGTACCCTGCTGCAAATGCAAAAGCGACCCGGTCGGCATAGAAGCCGCCGGCCACTGCCATGTCAACAGGTTCTTCCAATGTCGATATTCTCCAATAATATACTTTCTTCCAGTCCTCAAAAGTGTTAAATCGGGCTGCTGTCTTTTCAGGTAGGGCAGAAAGAAGCCGGTCTATTATATTTAGTCGTTTTTCTTTCATTTGTTAAAAACGCCTTTTTTATTTTAATAGAGGAACCATTATCTGGAAGCCTTTTTTAAAAAGCGTTTGCACTATGGATATGTCTAATAATTTTCTAAGCGCTTTTAAAAGTAAAAACTTCCTAGGCGCCAACGGGTAGTTGTTAAGGGAACCTTCATCTATCATAAACGGTTTGCCCCAGAGGCTCATAATGCTGTGATATGTGATGATGGCTATCAAATCCCAGGCTCTTTTATAGTGATCTTCCGGATAATTGATTGTTTCACCCATTGCCATGCGCTGAATTTCCACAAGGTGATAGACGTCGATTTTACTCTCAAATAATACTTTGGCGGTCCATAGGAGATATAGGCACCCTCCGCAGTAACTGACCATTGCTTCGGCACCGGTGGCTTCGGCCTCTTCAAACTTCTTTTTTGCTACAGCCATGATGTCATAAAGAATTGCTATCGGACGTACCCATGAAGCACCGGCCCCGAAACCGCAGCAGAGCGCGTCTTCTCGTATATGTTCCATTTCAATGATTTCGCACCCTGCCAGTTCTAAAAGCCTTCGTGGCCGATCCCAGTATGGATCTCCTCCGCCTTTTGAATAGCAGTTATCATGTACCGTAACTTTCAATCCTAAGTTTTTCGTGAGCTCTATGTCTCCGGCATCAATTTTATCAAGGAACCACTGGTGAAAGTTTTCAATTTCAATGCCAAGATTCACGTTCATTTCATTTGGGATGACGCTTGTCATCATCCAGTGTACGGCATCGATCATGGGAATAACCGTTTTCACATCCCATTTGTTAAAGTCTGCCCGGCATTTTTCGGCAATGCTTTTTACGACATCCAGGTATCCGCCCTGATACAGGTATGCGCCGCATTCCCAGTGATCAATGAGGTCGATGGGTGTGATCAGGTCAAGCAGTCTGCTTTTTCCCACGACAAACGGCAGCAGGTGAACATAATTTCCGATAAGAAGAACATCTCCCTTGGGCTCCCGGCTGATCCAATCCCGGGTCCATTCCATTTCTTCAGGTTCCATCAGCGCATCGAGCATTTGCCAGATATTGCTTTCCATGGTCGGGCATACAAATCTATAGATCGGCGGGGCGCCGCGCTTGTTATAAAGGTCATTCCATCTTTCAAGGATCAGTTGATACGGTTTGCAGTCGTGCGGGCAGTAGTGATTGCACGAAAAGCATGTGGTGCAATGGGCCAATACATGTCCGTCGGTTTTTCCGTTGATCAGATTGGCAATTTCCTCCTTTGCGAGATCAAGCGGAAGATTGAGTTCCGGGCACTTGTGAAAGCAGTCACCGCAAAGCGTACATGCTTCGGTATTAAAAACTTCTTTGTTTCTCAGATCAGTTTCCATATCGACTTTTCTCCCTGATTCAAAAATAACTGGAACATATTGATACCTTTATTATTTCATGCGGACGGCATACTGTATCAGGTTCTTTTCTAAAGTTACAATAAAAAATCAACAGAGCGTTAGTAGCAAACCAGTACTTTTCCCAAAAATCTGGTCTGATAAAATAAATATCCGTACCAATAAAACCTATACTGTTATTATCCAGCCCCAGGAGGAGAGACAGTCGCTTCAAAAAACAATGTCTCAAATAAGCAGCAATGCCAAGGCCCGTGGCATGACACCAGACATTTTGGAAAAGATCCTTGGTGAAAAAATTAAACACACGCTATAAAGGTATATGCTAATTGCGCTTGGTTTTTGATACAAATATTCTCATCAGTGCCATACTCTTTGAAGGCTCAAAACCATCACAAGCTTTTAATACTGGTGTTAAACATGGAGTTATTCTACTTTCCTCTACTACACTTACGTAATTAGAAGATGTATTATGGCGAAAGAAATTTAACAGATATATCACCAATGAAGAACGTATACAGTTTCTGTCCAGCTTCATCCTTCACACCACTTCCATTGAAACTGATGAGACAATCACAGAATGCCGGGACCCAAAAGACAATAAATTTCTGGAGCTTGGTGTCTGTGGAAAAGCAGATTTCATTATTTCCGGTGATGAAGACTTACTTATCCTGAATCCCTTTCGTAATATTCAAATATTATCACCTGACAACTTTATTAAAATTTATTCCAAATAAAACAAAAATCTTTAAAAAAGTTCGTTCGGACTAACAATGCCCCCGCTTAAGTGATCGGCTTATGGGAAATCTACCCTGTCTTTTTTTTAAAACATGATAAATTTTGGGGAAAGTCCAGCGACAAACACGTTGACAGCAAAACGTTATGATGTTATGATGCCATTGCTAACAATTTGGAGGGGAAAGTATGGCAACATTATCAAAACGTTCAACCATCTATTTAGACCCAACTCTTCATCAGGCATTACGGCTTAAAGCTCTTGAGACATCACGCTCAATGTCGGAAATAATTAATGAAGCGTTGAAAGAAACCCTTGCCGAAGATGCTGAAGATCTCGCTGCCTTCGATGAAAGAACTGATGAGCCTCTGATCAGCTATGAACAAATGGTTAAGAGGCTTAAAGAAGATGGCCGCATATAAAATTTTTTTCAAAAAGTCGGTTTGGAAAGATTTTAAATCAATCCCAGGTAAAGATTTAACAAAAATTCTTAGCTGCATTGAATCACTCGGTGATAACCCACATCAACCCAGCTGTAAAAAGTTGAGTGGCAAAGAGAGGTATCGGTTACGATACGGACGATACCGTATTATCTATTCCATTCAAGATGACGAGCTTACTATCTGGATTGTTAAAGTTGGACATCGTAAAAACATATATAGCTGAAGCAAACAAATAAATTCAGTAGACAAAAAAGCTACGCCGCTGATTGTAACGTTAAAACCAAAGAGAGGAGTATATGGATAAAAAAAACAAGATAGATATGAGTAAATACAGGCCTTTTGCAAAATCGACATTATCTTGCGAGGTCAGAGAAATTAAAGAAAAAAAAATAGTATGGCCTGAGATGATCAAAAGAGATTTGGGCGATGGTATTGTATCCAGAATAATTGAAAAGAAAGATATCGTAAATGTGGCTGAATTTTGGAGAGAATCGTATCCGGAAATATACGGTTCTCAGCATGAATGGATGCTGCGCCCTGAAGAATACGAAGGCCGGGTAGCTTTAAAGGACAACTTGAAGGAAGATTCTGAAAATAAAATATATTTTATATCGATTGGTGAAGTAGAGAAATCAGGAAAAATTATGTTCGCCAATATGGTTACCAAATATGATCATAATCTTCAAATCGAATTAACTTTCTTTGCCATACATCCAGACGTTAGAAAGGGAAAGGGTGGATTTAACATATGGAAAGAATTATCAGAATTCTACAAATGGGTGGAGGCCACCGGCGCAGAGTATGTAACCGTTTTTTTAGAAACATGGCATAATACTACACAACACATCTGGTTCCAAAGAATGGGGTTTAAAATTGCCGGGATTTTCCCGGGAAACTACACAAGATGGTGCGGAGATCAAAATGAATACAGAGGCTGCACTGTACACATGTATCGCCTTATAAATAATGGTGAAAAGTATACAAATAATTCTACAGACTGGAAACTTTTGCCTGAAGTAAAAGAGCTATGGGACTTTATGGAAAAAATTAATGCAAAATCAGAAGATATCGCCATCAAGGATATATAAACCCATCAATTCTGTATAATGAGAAATAGAGGAATCATGCCACGAAAGCCCAGTAACCTTTCAACAGACCTCCGCGGCGCAGGGAGTTTAACGATTGAAGCCATTACCGCCATTACCGATATAGTAGAATCATTACATCACACGATAACTAGTTCTTCAATGACACTTGACAAGCAGGATCAGCATCGGACAAAGGGTATCACGGGAACGGTTTACCGAAACATCCGTTCGGTTACCGAGTTGGTGGGGGACGGAATCGATGCTCTGCTCGACCGATTCAGCTTGATGCTCAATGAAAAGGACTCATCCCCCGGTCGTGAAGCCGTTCTTTCCGCATTAAATGGTGTCCTCGGAGATCATCTTGTCGCCAGGAACAATCCGCTTGCCATTCCAATGCAGTTTCGTTGTAATGGGAAACCTTTGAACGAACAAGCGCTTTTTGAAGTGATTCAGCAATCCAACGGAAGGCTTGCCATAATGGTACACGGATCATGTATGAATGATTTGCAATGGGACAGGCAGGGGCATAACCATGGCGCAGCCCTATCCCGCGATCTGGGATTTGTACCGGTTTACCTCCATTATAATACCGGACTTCACATTTCTGAAAATGGTAGAAAATTTTCCGATCTCCTTGAAACAATCATTGATCAATCGCCTAAACCGATAGAGCTTTTCATCATTGCCCACAGCATGGGAGGGCTTGTTTCCCGCAGCGCCTGCCATTACGGGAAAATATCCGGCAATACATGGCTGAATAATCTTCGAAAGCTCGTATTCCTCGGCACGCCGCATCACGGGGCATCATTGGAGAAAGGCGGCAACTTTATCGAGACCATCCTGGAAATAAGCCCGTATAGCGCCCCCTTCTCTCGCCTGGGAAAAATCAGGAGCTGTGGCATTACTGATTTGCGTTATGGTAATGTTGTGGACGAAGATTGGAAAGGACGCGACAGGTTCGAATTTTCAGGGGATCAACGAAATCCCGTACCTCTGCCGGAAGGCGTACAGTGTTATTCAATAGCCGCAACTAAGGGCAAAGAATCAAACAAACTCGGTGATGATATTATCGGAGACGGCCTCGTGACATTACGCAGTGCTTTGGGGCGGCATAAAAATGCCAAATTAAATCTTTTATTTCCGGAAACCAATCAGTGGGTTGGCCGAAATATGAACCATATGGATCTTCTCAGTCATCCTAAAGTATATAAAACCATTAAAAAGTGGTTAAAAAGCTAAGGGCTCGCGAAAGAGTACAATCGACGAAATTGTATAGAATTGTAAAAGAATTGTAAAAACAAAATATCTTATTTATTTCCCCTTGTTCATCCCCTATAATTTATGATTTATGCCATCTGCTATTATTTTTAAACGGAGGTCGAATTATTAAACTTCACAGAACAGTTTTTGACACACCTGTCATCAGCACAATCATGCGCGCAATTGCACGTTTTCTCATGTTTTGCACCAAATGGAAATCCAGTGGAACGTTGCCGAATATCCGAAAATTTGTACTGATTGCCGCACCCCATACTTCAAACTGGGATTTGTTCTATACCCTTTTGGTAGCATTTGATCTCAAGGCAAATATATACTGGATGGGGAAGGATGCAATTTTTAAAAAACCTTTTGGACATCTCATGAGATGGCTGGGAGGGATGCCCATTAACCGATCAAAATCCAACAATATTGTGGAGCAGTCGATTGAGCTGTTTCATCAAAGCGACCGGCTGATTCTTACAGTTCCGCCATCCGGCACAAGACGCCGGGTCACTTATTGGAAAACCGGTTTTTATCATATTGCAAACGGCGCATCAGTTCCCATCGTAATGGGTTTTTTGGATTATCGCTTAAGAACCGGGGGGATCGGTCCATTGGTACAGCCAACAGGTGATATAACCAGAGATATGCAGGTGATATCATCCTTTTATGCCGATATTACCGGGAAATATCCAATACAGATGAGCACTGCCAAGATCCATATTGAACCTGAAAAAAAAGCAGCATAGTATCCATCAGCGATGGTGAAAACCCATATTTTCTGAGCAGGGCTGTGCCGAATATTTTGCTTTTTAAGGGCTTTTAGCGGACAATGCACTCATGAACATTTTCAAGTGCAATCTTCTTTAACGTTTCAAGATCTTCATCAGCGTATGTAGAACCGTTTTTTTTGAAAAATTCCGGATTCAGCACATTTGTTGCATGAAATTGCTGGAGGCAGTAGCGCTTTGCTTCTTTAATGTGTTCACATATTTTCTTAATTACATCCTCGTTCACAAGTGGCTTAACACATGTTGTCCTGAACTCATAATCCTGGGCTGATGTCATGATGATTCGGATACTTGCAAGAATGTCTTCAGGTGTATAACTTTTTACAAAAAGAGGCGCATAATTGAACGGATCTGTTTTAATATCCATTGCCACATAGTCAACGACTGCAAGGTCGATCAGTTTTTTCAGGAAATCAGGATTGCTGCCGTTTGTGTCAAGCTTCACCTGATACCCAAGATTTTTTACTTCACGGCAAAACTGGAGAATACCGTCATGAAGCGTAGGCTCGCCGCCGGTGATCACGACACCATCAATAAAGTTTTTTCTCTGTTCAAGAAAAGTAAAAATCGAATCTCTTGTCAAAGATGAAGGGGGGCTTTCTCCTCTCACAAGCTCTGGATTATGGCAATACGGACACCTGAAATTACAGCCTGATACAAAAACCACACAGCTTATTTTTCCAGGATAATCTATGAATGAATTCTTCTGAAAGCCGGCAGGGGTCATGCCGCGCCTGCTTTTGATTCCTGAGCAGGAGGTTCTGCAGCGATGATCGCTTCCTGATCTTTATCGTCAGACACGTAGTTCTCGCCAGTTAGAGCATCCGGCTGATCAAAAGCTTGGTCACTATTCTGGTCATTAGCCTGGTCATCAGTTTGGTCATCAAGCTTAAAAGTCTTACGCATACAAAATTCAGCCTGTTTGCCGTCATTCCACTGATGCACAGGCCTTAAATAGCCGACAACCCTTGAGTAGATTTCCGTATCGCTATCACACTTATCACATTTTGCATGTTCTCCGCTAATATACCCATGAGAGGGGCACACACTGAAAGTCGGGGTAACCGTAAAATAAGGAAGCCTGAAGTTTCCCGCCACCTTTTTTACCAGCGCCTTTGTCACTTCTATATCCTTGATCTCTTCACCGAGGAAGAGGTGAAGTACCGTTCCTCCTGTATACTTGGTCTGCAGTTCATCCTGAAGGGTAAGTGTTTCAACAATATCATCAGTATAATTGACAGGCAGCTGGGTTGAATTTGTATAAAACGGTTCCTCGTTATTATTTCTGAAATTCTCCTCGTTAAAGCAGCAAATGCCGGGAAAACGTTTTTTGTCCAGCATGGCAAGCCTGTAAGCCGTCCCTTCGGCCGGCGTTGCTTCCAGATTATAAATGTCGCCTGTTTCATCCTGTATTTCAGAAAGTTCACTTCGAAGATAATCCATCACATCCAACGCGAATTGTTTTCCTTCACTGCTTCCGATATCCTGACCCATGAAGTTCAGGCACGCTTCGTTCATTCCGACGATACCGATGGTTGAAAAATGGTTTTTCCAGTAATGATCGGTTCTCGCTTTAATGTCCCGTAAATAAAACTTGGAATACGGGTAAAGGTTTTTTTCAGTAAAGTTTTCAAGAATCTTTCGCTTGATCACCAGGCTTTCTTTTGCAAGCCGGACCATCTCCTTAAGGCGTAATAAGAAGTTATCCATGCTGTCTGAAACAAAACCAAGGCGCGGAAGGTTGATGGTGACTACGCCTATTGAGCCTGTTAAGGGATTTGCACCGAACAGTCCTCCTCCTCTTTTCATCAGCTCCCTGTTGTCGAGCCTCAACCTGCAGCACATTGACCTGGCATCTTCCGGTGACATATCTGAATTTACAAAGTTTGAAAAATAGGGAATTCCGTATTTGCCGGTCATTTCCCAGACCGCTTCAAAATTGGGGTTGTCCCAGTCAAAGTCTTTCGTAATGTTATATGTAGGGATCGGGAATGTGAAGACCCTGCCTTTTGCGTCACCTTCAATCATAATTTCTGCAAATGCACGGTTTATGACATTCATTTCATGCTGAAAATCGGCATATGTTTCATCCCTTTCTTTCCCTCCGATGATCACCGGCTGGTTTTTTAAAATGTTCGGAACGAAAAGGTCAAGGGTAATATTAGTAAACGGTGTCTGGAATCCTACTCTGGTAGGAATATTAATGTTAAAAACAAACTCCTGCATTGCCTGCTTAACACTTTTGTATTCAAGGTTGTCGTAGCGGACAAACGGTGCCAGCAGTGTGTCAAAATTTGATATGGCCTGTGCCCCGGCAGCCTCACCCTGCAAAGTATAAAAGAAGTTGACGATCTGACCCATGGCGGATCTGAGATGGTTTGGAGGTGCGCTTTCCACCTTACCGGTGACGCCTTTGAATCCCTGTTTGAGCAGGTCTTGTAAATCCCACCCCACACAGTAAACCGAAAGCAAACTCAGGTCATGAATATGGAAATCTCCGTTTTTATGGGCACGCCTTATTTCAGGAGGGTAGATTTTGTTAAGCCAGTATTCCGAGGTTACATCTGATGAAATATAGTTGTTCAGCCCTTGAAGAGAATAACTCATATTACTGTTTTCTTTGATTTTCCAGTCCATTTTTTGAATATAGTTTTCAACCAGGCTGACACTCGCCTTGGTTGTAATATTCCTTATCTGATTGTGTTGCTCCCTGTAGAGAATATAAGCTTTGGCAGTTTTATAAAACGGGGAATCGAGAAGTATTCTTTCAACAATGTCCTGAATTGTTTCAACATCCGGGACAGGCTCGAGGCGGAATTCACGGGCCAGCGTAAGGACTTTGAGTGTAAGTTTCCTTGCTTCTTTCTCGCCAAATTCTCCTGTAGCTTCACTCGCCCTTAGAATTGCAGTTGTGATTTTTGATGAATCGAATTCAACTATTCGCTGGTCTCGTTTTTTGATATTTTCAATCATCTGTATTCATCCCCTGTATAGAAATATTTCATTTTTTAAAAAAAACAATCCCCAGCCAAATCCTTTTAGTCGAAAAAGAAAAACTTAACTTGTACTACAGGAACCAATGGTAATTGTTTTGATTGGTGAATCCTTCGTATCACAACATATTGTGTCTGTCAATTAATTTTTTCAATATATAGACATTTTGTCTGTTTTTTTGGATTTTCAAAAAAAACAGACCCGTATGAAAAATTATTGGTCAGAGTGTTGAAACTTTGGTAAAAAATTTTAAAAATGTAACAAAAAGGGTCAACTCACTTTTTTGATACTGAATAAATCTTGATTATACAAAATCATACCGGTATCGTATGTATCACAATTTTGCCTTTTTACAAGACTGTCAATTTTGAAAGACTAAAAAAATTGAAATACAGTATGAATCCTTATCCCAATGTTGTCCATAGAAAAATTGTCGTTCCGTGGTATGAAACCGAAACAGCCTGTATAATTACCATCGGACTTATGATGCCGGCACTGCTCTTTGCCATTGTCGGAGTCGCCACAGCAATCGACCATACGAGTTTTCAGGAACATATCTGGGTGCCGACTACTCTTCTGGTATTAAGCGCCAGCATCATCCTGTCAATTTCAGTACGCCTTGTCAGGCGCTATATTAATCGATTCAGAAACAGATACTTGAAAGGTTTTTCTATGGAGCCTTTTAATAGGTAGGGTAAAGAAGCTCAATTAAATAATGAAATATTCTGGCGGTCAGACCCCAGACCGTTACATCCTGTATTGGATATATCAGCTCACCGACATCGGGGATACGTCCTGAAAAGTCAGATTTTTTATGTATTTCGACGAGTTCTCGCAGTGGAAGCCGTAATATTCTTGAAATTTCTTCAGAATCGAAAAAAAGCGTCCCGGTCTCGTTCCATATTCCGGTAAACGCCTCGATATCCTTTTTCAGTATTGTCTGGAAATGGCCAATTGAGCCCAAAAATTCTACAGCAGATTTTTTAATGCCGACTTCTTCTTCAAGCTCACGATACGCAGCATCCAGGCTGCCGGCATCCTGTTTGTCAATATGCCCTCCAGGCAGGGCAACCTGATTTCGCCAGGGATATCCCTCAGTGTCTGATTTCTGAATAGCAAGGATATGTGGGTCGGATTTATTGAAAAGCAGAAGGAATACACATGCGGACTGATAGCCGCGATCAAGTGGCGGAGGCGGCGGATGGGTTATGTCTCCGATCATGTTTTTCAGTAAAGCCGTGTCGATCTGCATCAGTATTTTTGTTTTTCCTTATAATTTGTAAGCGTCATTTTTTTATAACTTTCTGTATGGATGAATTTAAGAAATATAATCATGTCTTCCGGAGTGATGTACCCGGGCCGATTGCCGATTGTTTCACCATCTTCGCTAATAAACCAATTGGAAGGAACCCCTCTTACCTTATATTCCAAGGCTATTTTTCTCTGCTTTTCCGAATTGACCTTAATTGAAATGAAATTAGTGTTGAGATAGGCGATCACCGGTTCGGATTTGAACGTCTTTCCATTCATAATTGTGCAGTATCTGCACCAGTCGGTATAAAAATGAAGGAATATTTTTTTCTTTTCCTGTTTTGCTTTAGAGATTCCGTTTTCGTAAGAATGCCATTTTATAGCGCCTGCTGAAGCATAACAAAAAGTTCCTGATACAAGAAGTCCGAAAAATATGACGGGGACAGGTAAGAAAGCTGTTTTAATTTGATGTTTCATAGTTTCCTTTATTATTAATTATACAGGTTGAAGAGGTTGCCGGTCAGGAGAAAAATTCCTGTTACGACCAGTATAGCCCCTGCGGCAACATTGATGTATTTTAGCATGCGGGTCGCCTTTTTAATAAACACAAGTACAAAATTGATGAAAAGCGACATCAGGATAAAAGGAAGCGCCATCCCCAAAGAATAAACACTCAGAAGCATAACCCCCTGCCAGATGGTTTCCTGGCTCCCCGCAACAATCAGTATCGAACCTAAAAGCGGTCCGATGCAGGGACTCCACCCGGCCCCAAATGCCATACCCACAAAAAAAGTACCCAGGAAATGCAGGGGTTTTTTTTTGATGTGAAGCCGTTTTTCAATATCAAGGCCTGGAATTCTAAACAGACCTGTCAGGTGTATCCCCAAAACAATAATGATGATACCACCAGCCTTAATAATAATATCTTTATACTGAAAAACCAAACCGCCAACAAACGATGCAGATGCACCCAGAAGAATAAAAATGAACGAAAATCCGCAAACATAAGAAATGGTTGAAATCAGGATTTTTATCCTCATTTCCGAACTTTTTGCGGTGGTTAACTCATCAAGTGAAAAACCGGTAATAAATGTAAAATATGCGGGAATCAGAGGTAATACACATGGAGTAAAAAAAGATGCCAGGCCGGCCAGAAACGCCAGGTGATAAGAAACTGTTTCCGTAACCATATGATATAAATCCCTTTTGATATTATGCGCTAAGTTCGCTTGAGCGTTCTGCAGCAGCCTTGATTGCCTCAATTATATTTTCTTTAACCCTGTTTTTTTGAAGTACCCTGAGTGCTGCTTCCGTTGTTCCTCCCGGAGACGTTACCTTCCTTCTTAATACTTCCGGTGGTTCGTTTTGTTGTTCAAGCAGATTGACAGCACCTTTCAAGGTTGTATATGTGAGAGTTGCGGCAGTGTCAGGGTCAAACCCCAAGGCTATTCCAGCGTCCATCATGGCTTCCGCAAGATAAAAAACATATGCAGGCCCTGAACCGGAAAGGGCTGTTACAGCATCCATCTCATTTTCTTCAACCTTTATGACCTTACCCATTGATGCAAGAATTTCATTTACAATATCCAAATCTTCAGCAATGGTATTCCGGTTGCCGCACATTGCAGATATTCCGGACAGGACAAGGGCCGGTGTGTTCGGCATGACCCTGATAATGGGAAGATGTTTTATAAACGAATCATCAATCGTATTATACAAAACAGATTCAATTGTTTTGATTTTTATGCCTGCAGCAATCGATATGACAAGTTTTCTTTTTGAAAGTTGCAAATTATCTTTATTTCCGGCTATCTCCCGCAGGCCCTTTTCTATTACTTGGGGTTTTACGGCAAGGATAACAACATCGCTTTTGGTGAAGAGTTCAGCGTTGTTATCAGTTGTATTAACGCCATAAGTTGATTTTAATTCGTTGAGCCGCTCCATGTTGATATCGCTTACATATATTCTTGACGGCTTACTAATATCGGACTTAATTAATGCACCGGCAAATGCTTCTCCCATGTTGCCGGCACCGATAATTCCGATTATCCGCTTTTTTTTATCCACGATTGCTCTCCCCGGTACCAATGCGTTAGCTTATCTGAAGTTATAAATAATATAGAGCCATAAAAGAGCATGTCAATGATTTTGAGGTTTTTTATGGAATTTATTAAATTTATATTGACTTATATTGAAGAAATCATTATTTTTTTTAGTTAAGTTGGAGAGGAAATCCAGGATAATCGCAAATATAAAAACAGGCAGGTATAAAAATGAGTAAAATTACACCTACTGATATTCAGCAACAACAGTTCAAAGTAAAATTCAGAGGGTTCGACATACGTGAAGTGGACGGATACCTTGAAAAGACAGCTACTGTTCTTGAAACACTTCTGGATGAAAATGAAAAATTGCGAGGAAAGACTGAAAGACTCAACCTTGAAAATCAAGGGTATAAAAAACGTGAAGAGATATTTAAACGTGCAATTTTAAACTCCCAAAAAGTTCTTGAACAGATGAAGCAGAATGCTCAAAAAACAGCAGAGCGAATAATCGCTGAAGCAGAAGTAAATGCTGAGAGAATTTTAAACAGGGCTCACGGCAGACTTGCCCAGCTTCATGAAGATATTGCCGAACTTAAACGGCAGCGTATGCAGATTGAGGTTCAAATCCGCTCAATACTTGAAACCCATACCAAGCTTCTTGATATGGGTAAGGAAGAATCAAAAGATGCGGATGATGAAGATTTAAAAGTAAAATTATTAAACAGAATATAACGATCAGTCTTTCTCTTTATCTATATCTGAAATATTGTGGATTTGAAATATTGTGGTTTTGATGCAGCTATCAAGGGAACATGCCCTTATCCTGTCACTTCAGCTTAATATACCGATTCAATATATGTTGTTTCTAACCTGTCTTTACAGAACAGCCAAAGGAGCAAGTTATGGCAAAAATAGATGCTTTTTTTAAATTAATGCATGAACAGGGGGCATCAGACCTTCACTTGATTGCGGGCCAGCAGCCGATTCTCAGGGTAAGAGGAGAAATTGAGCGCGTTAAATATGATCCGCTTGAAAATGATCAGTTACGAGGCATGCTCTACGAGATAACACCTGAAGCAAAGGTGAAGGAGTTTGAGGAGACAGGGGATGTTGACTTTGGCTATGAAATACAAGGACTGGCCAGGTACAGGTCAAACTTTTTTTTGCACAGGGGCGGTGTCGGTGCAGTTTTTAGAGAAATTCCAAGCATAATCGCTACATGCGAGCAGCTTGGCTTGCCGCCTGTCGTAGCCAGGCTCGCCACTCTTCCGCGTGGTTTGGTTCTGTTAACCGGTCCCACAGGATCGGGAAAGTCAACAACACTTGCCGCCATTATTGATGAAGCCAATCGCTCCCGCAAAGATCATATTATTACAATTGAAGATCCGATTGAATTTGTGCACCACTCGCAAAGCTGTATTATTAATCACCGGGAACTCGGACAGCATACAAAATCTTTTTCAGCGGCACTGCGTGGAGCGTTGCGAGAAGATCCTGATATAATTCTTGTGGGTGAAATGAGGGATCTTGAAACCATCTCACTTGCCATTGAGGCAGCGTCAACCGGGCATCTGGTTTTTTCAACTCTTCATACAACGAGCGCTCCAAAAACCATAGACAGGATAATAGAAGTGTTTCCCGGGGAACAGCAGTCGCAGATCAGGTCTACTCTGGCAGACGGTATCAGAGCAGTCATTGCACAGGTGCTGTTTAAAAGAATCGATAAAAAGGGAAGATGTGTCGCCCCTGAAATCCTGGTGGCTACACCCGCCGTCAGAAACCTTATCAGGGAATCAAAAACCCATCAGATTCCTTCGATGATTCAGACCGGGAGAAAACACGGCATGCAGCTCTTGGACGATGCGATTATGAACCTGTATAACAAGGGATGGATAAGTGCCGATGAAGCCTATGCAAAGGCAAATGATAAAGACCAGTTTAAGCCTTTTCTCAAAAATCAGCCAGCTGATTTTACAGAGGCTTGATGAAAGGATCATGCCATGAAAAAACAGGAAGTTGATCATATATTAGCCAGAATGCTGGATGCCTATGAAAATGTTTCGGACTTGAATCTTACTGTCGGGAGGCCATTACAAGTTGAGAGCTCCGGAGAGCTTCTTGCCGTGGACATGAAGCCTTTTTTCAACGAACTCACCTCTTTCCAGACAGAAAGGATCGCGCTGAATCTTATCAATAATGATCGAATTCTTACTGAAAGACTTGTTAAAGAAGGTTCATGCGACCTTTCCTACAGCCTTCCCGGAAAAGCGCGTTTCAGGGTCAATGTTTTTGCTCAGGGCGGCAATTATTCCATTATATTAAGACGTCTTGAATCTACGGTGCCGACGATCGCCGGTCTGGATCTTCCGGAGGTTTTTTATAAACTCGCTGAGGAAAAGAATGGAATTATTATCGTTACCGGCGCCACGGGCACAGGAAAATCGACATCACTTGCCGCTATCCTGGAGCATATAAATGAAACCAGGGCAATACATGCCGTAGCACTGGAAGACCCCATAGAATACGAGCATCCTCATAAAAAAGCGACCTTTAACCAGCGGGAATTGGGTCGGGATTTTGACACATTTGCCAATGGCCTCCGGGCAGCCCTGAGGCAGGCGCCCAAAGTTATTCTCGTTGGCGAAATGCGTGATCGTGAAACAATCGAAATTGGTCTGAGGGCAGCCGAAACAGGCCATCTCGTACTTACAACCCTGCATACTGTTGATGCCGGCAGGACAATAAATCGAATCCTCGGTATGTTCAGCACTGAAGAGGAAAGCCAAATCCGGATACGGGTCGCTGAAACCCTTAGGTGGATTGTATGCCAGCGCCTTCTCCCTAAAATAATCGGTGGCCGTATTGCAGCGTTTGAAATACTCGGAACAAACCTTCGTGTAAAGGATGCTGTCCTGCACGGAGAGTCCGAAGGAAAAACGTTTTATGATATAATGGATGCTAACAAGGCCTTTGGTATGACGACTTTTGACGACAGCATGATCTCTTTATATGAGCAGGGATATATCTCGGAAGAGACGGCCATGGCTTTTGGCTCAAGAAAGGACATTGTAGGGCGCGGCATCGACAGGATTAAAAGCGCCAAGGGAGAAGCAACAACCGATATTGATAGCCTTGAGATGGATAGAGCTTACGGCAAATTCCGATAGGAGGTTATAAATTTATAATGAAAATTACATGTGAAAACTGCCAGGCCACTCTTAAAATACCGGAAAATAAGATTTCCGAAGGCAGGTCAGCAACTTTCAAATGCCCCAAGTGCAAAGAAAGTATCTTAGTGGGAGAACACGCAGAAGATGAAAAACCAGATGAAAAACAGCATTCTCCGGACACAGGTGCACCGGACAGAGATACAAAAGATGACGACATGGAATTTGACTTTGAAGACAGTATCCCTGATGAATATGAACCGCCTGATAAAACTTTTGAATTCATTGAAGATGAGGGTAAAACAGCTTTAATCTGCGAATCTGATCAAAAAAACCGAAATATTATAAAGCCTGTTCTCGACTTTATGGAATATCACATAACAGTGGTCGACAGTGTTCGTGATGCCATTAGAAATATTCGATATCATACATTCGACATCATTATTTTCAATGAAAATTTTGGCACAAAAGATCCTGATAAAAACGGAATTCTTATTTATCTGTCCCGGATTCCCATGTCGACTCGGAGGAACATATTCGCTATTATGATCACTGAAAGGTTTAACACGCTTGATAACATGATGACCCTTGACAAGAGCGTCGATATGATCATCAACATTGAAAATATGGATGAATTTGAAAAAATACTTGAACATGGATTGTCAGCCAACAATATTTTTTACCGGTTATATATGGAGGAGCTTAAAAACGCAGGAAGAATATAATTAAAGAAAATGGAAAACAAAAGCACCTATACATGTAATAAATACCGTGAAGAAATGATGCTGCTATGCCTTAAAAAAAGGCTTGTCCGGGAAACCCTGACAGAAGAAGAAAAACAGATCGTCAAGGTAGATATTCAGAAGCTTGAATCTGCTATGGGCATGGAATAACTACAAGGAAGCATGCCGATCAAATGGATGCCCGTATTACCCAATTTTCAAACAATCTCTTTCTGATTACACTTCCTCCCCCTATCCCTGGGTTTAATGATTTCATATGTGTGTGGCTGTATAAGGGCAGTATATCTTTTATCGTGGATGTCGGGCCGTCGGTTACAGTGCCGGACCTGATAAAGGCACTTAATGATCTTGATATCACCTGCCTTGATTATATTTTCCTTACACACATTCATCTGGATCACGCAGGAGGGATAGGAGAAATAGCAGAGCATTTTTCTTTAACTCCTGTTATTTGTCATGCTGCGGCAATATCTCACCTTGTCGACCCGTCTAAGCTGGTGGCCGGCACCATAAAAACACTCGGTGACACGGGAAGGGCTTACGGTCCTATCAAGCCTGTTCCCAAAAACCGA
>JAFDJC010000394.1 GCA_019307665.1 Deltaproteobacteria bacterium
TGGCCCCACAGATGCGGCCGGGGCCATTGTCGACTCGCAAACAATAAAAAAAGCGCGGGCGGCAGGCTTAAATCCGGATCAATTCCTTGCAAACAATGATAGTTATCATTTTTTCAAGAAAACTGATGAATTGATTATTAGCGGGCCCACCGGCACGAATGTTATGGATATTAGAATTGTTCTGGTCACATAATGATGGCTTCGTAAAAAATCCAACTTCTGCGTTACGCTGCATCCTTCGTTTCTTCAAAGTACAAAAAGTACGAATCATCACTCAGGATTTGCGCGCCTTGCCAATTTTATAAGATTGGTGAAGCTTTTTACTTTGCCATCTAAATCTACATATCATCCAAAAGCGCTTTCGCCTGCTCGTTCCAGTATTTCTTTTTTGTAAGTTTGGGAACCTGCTCTAAAAGGGCTTTTGCTTCTTTTCTGGTCTTCCGGTTATCCATCAGCAGTTCAGCAAAGTATACATGGACTTGGACCGTGTACGGAATCCCGAAAAATTCCGTTTTCTGAAATTCCCGATAATATTTCATTGCCAGTTTTTTATCTTTAAAGGGCCACGGGAGAATCGCCCAAAAACGACCTAAAGCAGCGATGGGGCCGCCATGATCAAAATATTTGTCATATTTATAAGCAGTTTCAAAACTATTTTGGACTTTACCCTTTAAACCCTCAAGCAGTGCGGTTATAATACTTACCGAGTCTGAATAAATACCGACATTCATCCCATACCAGAAATATCCCTCAACTCTCTTCTGCTTTAATGCAATGGCCTTTTCAGCATATCCCATCCCCTTTTTACCGTACAACCTGCAGGTGTCCTTCCAGTCGGCAAGGTACAACTCATGGGCATACATTCCGTAAAGCCAGCAAACTTTTGCAGCCATCCAGTTTGCCTTAAAATTGTTGGGGTCCTTTTTCAAGGCTTCCGCACACAGATCAAGCGCCTTTTTGCAATTTTCCAACCCTTTCTTATTTAGGAGTTCTTGAGACTGGACGAAATCCATGAATTCTTGAGCCTGAACCAAAACATCAGGCGCTTTCTGTGGCACTACAACAGGGGCTGCCTGGATAACGGCACCCTCGGGTTCGGTCTGGGGCAATATATCCTCGGCCCATAAACTTGGGGAACAAAGCGCAACCCCTAAAAAAAATGTCAATAAACCAATGACGAACTTTCTCACTCACTTGCCTCCGGTTTGAATGTCTAACACGATATTGACTGTAAAATAATTATAACCGTTCACGGGGCACAACTGCTGATGTGCTGTCAACCAATAAACTGTTAAGCATTCACAGGGTGCCGTAGATGCGAGGCGCCGAGCGCGCAGACGTACTTTTTGTACTTCAAGTGCTCGGCAACAAAGCAGATGCGGTGCCCTGTGAACGCTTACAAATAATTAACCCGGATTCTCGATATCGAAAAACCGGGTTAATCATATTCAATAATACTTAGAATGTTATTATTACAAGTCATCAAGAAACTTTTTTGCCTCGTTCTTCCAATATTTATTTTCTGATGTTTTCGATGCCTTTTCCAACAGTGCGATACCCTCTTTTCTTGTTTTCCGACTGTCAATCAACAGTTCACCAAAATTAACAGTAGCTATAATCGTATCCGGGATCCCGAAATGCTTAGTTTTCTGAAATTCCCGATAATATTCCATTGACAGATCTTCATCATTCAAAGGCCACGGAAGAACAAACCAAAACCGACCCAAAGCAGCAATGGGCCCGCCATTATCGTAATTTTTATCGATTTTATAAGCAGCTTCAAAACTATCCTGGGTTTTACCCTTTAACCCCTCTTTAAGTGCAGTCAAAATGCTTACCGAATCCGCATAAATACCGACATTCATCCCATACCAGTAATGCCCCTCGACTCTTTTTGGCTTTAACTCAATGGCCTTTTCAGCATATGCCATCCCTTCTTTACCGATTTTTTTGCAAATGGCCTTCCAGTCGGCAAGGTTCAACTCCTGGGTATCCATGCCGTATTTCCGGCAGGCTTTCGCAGCCATCCAGTTTGCCTTAAAACTGTTGGGATTTTTTTTCACGGCTCCCATGCACAGATCAAGGGCCTGTTTGTAATTTTTCAACCCTTTTTTATCAATCAGTTCATCCGCCAGGGTCAGGTTATCTTTTTTAGCTTCGGCTATTACCTTTTCAGCTTCTGCCTGTTTCGCTAATTTCTCAGCTTCTGCCTGCGCCGCCACTTTTTCAGTTTCTGCCTGCTTCGCCACTTTTTCAGTTTCTGCC
>JAFDJC010000395.1 GCA_019307665.1 Deltaproteobacteria bacterium
AAGTCCCGCTCAAGGGCGAGATGGGGATCGTTGCTGTTCATAGGGCAGGTTCCCTTGGTAACAATGCAATTTGCACCGGAAAGAACTCCTTCAACAGTTTCGTTCTGAGCAGCTGGAGCGGTTCCAGGGAAGCTCAATGCAACGGATACAAACAGTATTGCCAATCTAAAATACAGTTTTTTATTTATTAGTTTATTCATGATAGCCTCCTATTTCTATAAAAAAATTATTATTAATATTTCATTCGCCTATAGATATAGCATTATGTGTGCCGGATTTTCTTTTCAAATAATTTTTGTCTAACATATTGATTTTATTAATATATAAATTACTTTCGTTATTTCTCCCAAAAGAAGGATTTTATTTTTAAACAATATTCTTCAACACTATATAATAGTCGCCAAAACTAGACAGTTGATTAGCGGAATGAAAAAAACTATTCGGTGTGAATCGGCATTCAATAATATTGTTTTTTAAGACCTATGAACATTTTATTGATAATCTTATAATTATTTTTTATAAAGTCTCTCCATCATTGGGCGCAGAAACTGCATGGATTGTTTTTACTATATCAAGATAAATGTTATATATTCCCTTTATTGAAAAACCGGCTTTTTTAACATTTGAAATCGTATCCCGATTAAGGGATGGCCCTATCTTTTCGGCAATTGGATTCATCAAATTTAGGAGTTGTTGAAATGGAAAATGCCGACTTATGGTATGTTCAAACATTCGAAGTTCGCCTTCCGGCTTTAAAACTCTGTTAAGCTCCCTTAAACCACTTACAGGATCAGGCACCGAGCAGAAAGTACATGAGGTAAAGATCTGGTCAAATGTCCCGGAGTTAAAAGACAGTTTTCGGGCATCCATTTCTTTGAATTCCAGCCTTCCCTGATATTGTTCACCATTTTTAGCCGCCCGTTTCAGCATTTCGGGGCTGATGTCAATACCGACAATATCTTTTCCTTTGGGGAAATAGCTTATTTCGGTGCCCACACCCACAGCCATAAAAAGGATTTTGCCGTCGCCCATTTTTGAGAAAAATTGTTTTTTTATGTCAGCCCATCGTTTTTCAGGTCCCCAGGAATTCCATTTATAGACTTTTGCAAAAGCATCCCATTTTTTTCTAGTAGTATCATTCATCATTGGACAACTCCCTTCAATTGACGATTTTTAACCCCTATCCATAACCATACAAGCACTCCCATGCCACAGCCGATGATAAATGCCGTGCTTAAAGTAAAACTGTACATAACTGCCAGCATGCCGCAGAACATCCCACTGGCCATTCCGCTGATCATGGCGGGTACCATCACTTCAAAAGCGCCAAAAAGGGGCATGAGAAACAGTATGACCGGAACCTGCAAAACCATGCCCCAGACCATTCCCATGCCCATTCCGAAAAACATGTTCCATTCCGGATTAACAATCCAGAAAGTGAATAACCCTGCAAGTCCCCCAATCAACGTTGGGATCAGAAAGTCACTAATTTTGAAATACATGTCTACATTCTCCTTTTGCTTGGAAACGAGGGGAAAAAAATGCAACAAATCAGTTAGTTCCTGTTTGTTGCATTTTGTTTACTCAACCAAGGCGCCTTTTAGGCGCCCTGATTAAATTTTACTTACCTTTACTAAGTTCAGCAGTAATTTTTTTCCAATTCCAAACTTCTTCGTACGCACCGCCCTCCTTGACTTCAATAACTGAAACAAGCAAAGAGCTACCGTTTACAACACCGGTAATACGGACAGGCTTATTAACATAAGTGGTTTTGAGCGACCTGGAGATGTTGGGCATGAAATAATACTTACCACCAGAAGCAGACAGGACAAAGTCGTGCTCAAGAGCGAGATGAGGGTCACCGGCTTTCATAGGACAGGTTCCCTTGGTGGCAATACAATTTGCACCAGCAATAACTCCTTCAATAGTAGAATGGGCAGCTAAAGCAGTTCCAGGAAAGCTCAGAGCTATGGATACAAACAATGCTACCACTGTAAAATACATTTTATTATTCATTCTTTTGTTCATGATAACCTCCTCTTTCTAAAAAAAATTATTGTTAATATTTCATTTTCCTGTAGAGCATTAGGCGTGCCAGCTTTTCCTTACAGCCAATATTTTTTGTAACATATTTAATTAATTGGTAATAAAATTAATTCAACATTTTCTCTAAAAGAAAGATTTTCATTTTTAAACAATATTCTTCAATACTTTTTAAACAATATTCTTCAACGATAGGTTTTCAATATTCGA
>JAFDJC010000023.1 GCA_019307665.1 Deltaproteobacteria bacterium
AAATCAATTTGCAGATCACAGAAATTCTTTATTTTATGAATCTGTGATTTCCTTAGCGCCGGATTTTTGTAAAAAATAATTGTTTATTTCGATGAGAAGTACGATTTTGATTTCAAAGTGATTTAATTTGCTAATCTGTCATCCCAAAAAATTCGAATTTCTGGTGTTCTTTTCCCGATATAAACAATTGTAATTAAACAAATAATGGTGATTTCATTTTCAAAACAACAAAAAATCAGACCAAAAATCGGCAGGTTTTAAGTAGAGAAAGGGAATATCGGCAGAGACATTTTTTTGGATAGCTTCTTGTCCTTCGGATACTGGCAACGAGTTGCCAGTACCACCCATCATCCATTTTATCGTTTTACAAAATATTTTGGAAGTTTTCCTAAAATTGATTGAAAAATGACTTTTCCACTTGCTAATCCGGCTCAACTACCGAATTTAATACGTTTGCCAATGTTTAAGCTCTGTTTTTGGGGAAAGTCCTGCCTGTTTTTTGTTTGACAATACTTGAAAATTTATATAAATAAATCGGTTTGAGGCATAGCCTCATTTTATAAAACATTATTCTGGAAAAGCATTTTAATGTCCCGGAATTTTTTCTAAACAACTGGGTCTCAATAGCCGGGCGTGAAATCGGTTTTCCGGTATAAATAAATTTTATCAGGAGGAAAATATGGAAAAAAAGTTTAAGTTTTGTATAATAGCGCTCTTTGCTGTTTTATTGGTAGGGGCGCTTATTACGCCTGCCTTGGCTGATGGTGCTGTTACAACAGAAGCTGACACTCACGCCTGGTGGTTCTGGCCACTGGTTCTTTTTGTTACAACCTTCATAATGGGAATATTTGCAGTACTGGGAGGTGTGGGAGGAGGTGTCCTCTTTGTACCGATTGTAAGTGGTTTCTTTCCATTTCACCTGGACTTTGTCCGAGGGACAGGACTCCTTGTTGCCCTTTCAGGCGCCCTGGCTGCAGGACCCGGACTGCTGCGATCCGGCCTGGCAAGCCTGAGGCTTGCAATCCCGGTGGCGCTCATTGCATCAACCTGTGCAATCATCGGTGCAATGATAGGACTTGCGCTTCCCACCAACATTGTTCAGATCAGCCTTGGCGCCACTATTCTCGGTATATGCGTCCTGATGCTGACAGCAAAAAAATCTGAGATTCCGGATGTTAAGGAGGCTGACAAGCTTTCTTCGGCATTACGAATATACGGAGTTTATACGGAAGAGAGTACCGGCCAGGACATCAACTGGAAAATTCATAGAACACCCATCGGTCTTGTACTGTTTATTGGAATCGGTATTATGGCCGGTATGTTCGGGCTTGGAGCAGGATGGGCCAATGTTCCGGTTCTGAATCTTGTCATGGGCGCGCCTCTCAAGATCAGTGTTGCCACAAGCAAATTTCTCCTTTCAATAACAGATACATCAGCAGCCTGGATATACATGAACCAGGGTTGTGTTATTCCGATGATGGTTGTTCCGTCGCTTGTGGGCATTATGCTTGGGTCATTTATCGGTGTCCGCATACTCAAGGTTGCCAAGCCCTCTTTTATCCGATGGATGGTTATTGCAATTCTTGCATTTGCCGGGACAAAAGCATTACACAAAGGACTTGGATTTTAACAAAACAATTCTTTATTTTTTGTTGTTTTATCAATATATTGATTTCCGGAGGAAATAAAATGGAAGAAAAATCTGCCGCCTCTCTTGAGGCATCACCTGAACAGGAATTATACGCGGACATTCTTCAGAAAGGAATGCTGGTAGGGCTTGTCGCCCTTTTTATAACCTTTGCTATTTATACATTCGGCATTATGAAACCCTACATTCCGCTGGATAAAATCTCAGGGTTCTGGAACATGAATGTCCATGATTATCTCCAACATGCAAAGATCGAAGCCGGATGGGCATGGCTTTCCATGCTGGAATACAGTGATTTTCTTAATTTTATCGGAATAGCACTACTGGCTGGAGTCAGTATTGTCTGCTATGCTGCTATCATACCGACATTGTTTAGAAACGATGATAAGGTTTTTGGTATTATAGCAATACTTGAAGTGATTGTTCTTTCGTTTGCCGCAAGCGGCATTCTTGCTGTAGGCCACTAATCAGTTTTCCAAAAAGGTCTTATGGCGGCAATCGCAAAAAAAGATCAGTATACAATCTCCGAACTGGCCGGCGAGTTCGATATCAGAGAAAGGATCAACGATCTGAAGCTGCTTGAGCAGGATTTTATTTCTTTGGGCAAAAAAATTTCAGCCAGGCTCATGGAGCTTGAAAAAGAAAAAAATACTTAAATTCGATTTTAATGCGCAATTCTGTACGCATAATTCACAGGTGCTCAGAGGAAAAATTCCTACTCATCAATTTTTTCGGCAGCAAGCTCATCAAAGACCTCTGCAAGATCGTCAATCTGTTCATTCAAATACTCTCGCTGGTCAGACGACATATGATTAACAATTTCAATAAATGTTTTCTTTGTCAGATCACGGTTATGGGCCGCTATATCACGAAGGTCAGGCGGCCAGTTTCTTCGCCGGAAAAAGAAGAACTCTGTTAAGTCTTCACTAAAAGTTTCTTCGTCTTTACGGTTTCTTAGAATCTTTTTTAAACGCTTTTGGGACTTTTTAATAAAATCAAAACGAACCACACTGATATTTTTAAGTTTCTTTGACCAGTTATCAACAAGTTCCTCCTGTTCCTTATTGACATCCCCCATGCAAAAATCTAAAAATCTATTCATCCGCGCGACTTTTTTTTTACGAAGTTCTTCTTCCGTAAGATCTATGTATCTCTCCTTGTACTTTTCATTCCTTTTTTCAAGATTTTCCAAAAACTCTTCTATCTGTTCATCTGAAGCAGTAGACAGTATTTTTGCAATATCAGGTACGGCATGCATTATAAGATCCTGCCAAAACTTTCGCATCTGGTTGTGGCATCTGTCCAGATCTTCATATTTCAACCCGTTGTTAAAGTTGACTTTAAGCTGTCTTAAAAATTTTGAATACGAGGTCAATTGCGTTACGCGATGCCACTTCAGCTGGGCAAAAAGCTTTTTGTCCAACAGGTTGTCCTGGTCATCATTAAGGTCGATATAGTCACTGACATACCACGGGATAATCCAGTCCAGGTGGTTATAAATAAGACGGACCGTACATCCGGTAAAAAGAAAGATCAGAAGCATTGGCAGCAAGTATTTTTTAAAACTACTGATTTTAAAACTACTGGTTTTAAAATTTCCGATTTTAAAATTTTCGGGCAATCGGATACCTCCTTCCTTCACCAAAAGCTTTTGAAGTAACCCTGAGTCCGGGAGCTGCCTGGTGTCTTTTATATTCGTTCAGGTCAACCCGGCGAATAATATCTTTTACTATTTCCAGGTCATATCCTTCCCCGGCCAGTTCATCAGAGCTTTTGCTCTCCTCTATATACCCTGTCAAAATCCTGTCCATTATATCATAGGGCGGCAGGTCATCCTGATCTGTCTGGCCGGGCTTTAATTCTGCCGACGGTGCTTTGGAAATAATTCTTGACGGAATGATCTCCCTTTTCCGATTTATATAGCGTGAAATATCCCACACCATTGTCTTGGGGATGTCTGATATTACGGCAAGCCCGCCGTTCATATCGCCGTAAAGTGTACAATACCCAACCGCAAGTTCCGACTTGTTTCCGGTTGTGAGAAGCAAACTGTTGTGCTTGTTGGATATGGCCATGAGTATGGTGCCGCGAATTCTTGCCTGAATATTCTGTTCTGTAACTCCAGGATCATCTATAGCGGATGACGGAAATATTGATTTCAGGTGTTCGTGGAAAATAGCATTAATCGGAATGGTTGTAAGCTCTATCCCGAGGTTCTCAGACAACGCTTTGGTATCTTCAAAATTGTCATCGGATGTATATTCCGACGGCATAAACACGGCAGAAATATTATCTTTGCCAAGCGCCTCTACGGCAATACATGCGGTAAGTGCTGAATCTATCCCTCCACTTAAACCTATCACCGCTTTTGAAAAACTGCACTTCAGCACGTAATCCCTTGTCCCTCTGATAAGAGCTTTCAAAACAGAAGCATTGTCGGATTCCGATACATCATGAATATCGGTGCTTAAAGCAGCGTCGTCATAAACAACAAAATCCTCATCAAAATCACAGGCACATGCAACGATTTCTCCTTTGTGATTAAATACAGTGCTCACACCATCAAAAAGCACTGAATCGTTCCCACCAACCTGGTTCACATAAATAAGCGGCACCTTATACTTTTTTTCTACAGAGCTGAGCATTTTATTTTTGAATTTGCTTTTTCCGATATTGAAAGGTGACGCTGAGACATTAATAATCAGATCGGCATTATCTTTGATCATTTCGGTAACAGGATATACATTATACGACCTTATACTGCAGACATCTTCATGATTCCATATGTCCTCACAGACAGTAATACCTAATCGCCGATTTTTATATGCAAAAGCCCGGCATATGATTCCCGGCTCAAAATAACGCCCTTCATCAAAAATATCGTATGTGGGCAAAAGACGCTTATTCGCCTTGTACAAAATTTCCCCATTCTCAAACAGGACCGCTGTGTTTAAAAGTAATTTTCCGGTATCAGAAGCGTTTTTATCAACACATCCGCAAATCACGCCTATTTCATGAATAGATTCCACAAGATGATTTAGCCATTTAAGGTTTGCGTCAACAAAATCTTTTCTCTCAAGCAGGTCGCGGGGCGGGTACCCTGAAACCGCCAGTTCCGGGAATATGACAAGATCACATGCCAAAGACCTTGCTCTCTCTGCATATGCAATGATCTTATCACTATTGTTTTTAAAATCACCGATAGTCGTATTTATCTGGGCAAGCGCTACTTTCAATTTGTCCTCGTTGTTAATTTTTTCTCTTCATTAAGCATGATAAGGATAACATTGTGCTTGAAAATCGCAACAAAAAATGAATAAACTATACTCTAACAAAGCAGTTATGGCTTGCTCAAACGCTACCTTTTATCAAGAAAGCTGTGTTGAATCTTCCAGGAGGCATTATGAATAATTATGATATTATTGTAATCGGGGCCGGAAACGGAGGGTTGACAGCTGCGGCAACACTCACCCAAAAAGGCCTTCGTGTTCTGCTGCTGGAAAGGCACAATATTCCAGGTGGATGCGCCACAAGCTTCTGCCGGGGACGTTTTGAATTTGAGGTGGCACTACATCAACTAAGCGGTCTTGGCACACCTGAAAACCCGGGCCCGCTTAGAATGACTCTGGATAAAATTAATGTGCTGAACAAACTCGAATTTGTGCCCATGACTGATTTATACCGATTTGTCATGCCGGATAAAATAGATATAACACTTAAGCCTGATCGGGCAGAAATAATTGAAGAATTACAACGACACTTTCCCCATGAAAAAGAAGGTATACAACAGTACATGGACTTGGTTTATAATTTTTTTACCCAGGTAATTGGCGTATTTTACTTGAATGACCCTGAAACCAGCCGGAAAAAATATCCGCTTTATTATCAATATGCCTTGAAAACAACGCAGGAAGTGATGGATCAATTTATTAAGGACCCGATGCTACAGGCGGTTTTATCACCTTTCTGGACATATGTTGGTCTGCCCCCTTCGAAAATGGCATTCGTGGATATGGCCGCCATGCTTTTTGCGTATATTGAATTTATTCCTTTTCATTTAAAGGGCGGATCGCAGGCTCTCTCAAATGCCATTGCCGATACAATTATCGAAAACGGTGGTACCATCCGTTTTAACTGCGGTGTAAAAAAAATCATTATAGAAAATTCCAGCGTTAAGGGAGTCATTACTGATAAGGGAGAAACAATATCAGCTGAAAACATCATCTCAAATGCTTCAAAGCTGACGACTTATGTGGATCTGATCGATAAGAATAATGTTCCGGAACCTATCATTAAAGAGTTAAAGCAGTGCAGCATCAGCCCGTCTGCTTTCACGCTTTACATGGGGTTGGACTGTGAACCTAACCAGGTGGGCATCACTGAATCGAGTAATTTTCTAGTGCCGGGCATTGATAACGACTACATTTATGAACGGATGAAAGAAATCGATATTGATGGCAGGAATGCTATGATGCTCAGTTGCTACAACCTGATCGATCCCGGGTTCTCGCCCCCCGGAACCAGCCAGGTTGCTCTGGTCACCCTCAAATACGGTGACCCATGGCTCTCCGTGCCGCCCGGACAATATGTGGATGAAAAATATCGTGTTGCCGATGCCATGCTGAAAGTAGTGGAAAAAACATTTCCTGGTTTAAGAAAACATATCGAAGAGATTGAAATCGCCACACCCATAACCCACCTGCGCTACCTGGGAACTCCAAGAGGATCTATATACGGGTTTGAAAACCATATCAAAGATTCCAGTCTCTTTATTCCAAATGAGTCGCATATCAAGGGACTTTATCTTGCAGGGGGATCAGTAGGGTTATGCGGATTTCAGCCGACACTCGACTCAGGCGTTATCACTGCTAAAAAACTGATAAGAGATAAAGCAGCTTAAAAGGAGTGTTCATATGAAGCAGGAAGTAATTGAAAAACTTGACGGCTATGATGAGATCATCGAAAGTATTGAATATGCAAGAAAAGACGGTTCGGATTTTTCTACTGAAAAAGAAAAAGTCGCGGCATACATTGAAATACTTCATCCCGGCAGACTGAACCTTCATGTAAAAAAAATTGTCCCTGAAACACATACGACTAAAACACTTCGCCTGGCGGCCCAAGGTCGTGATCTGCCGCCTTTTCAGGCCGGACAATATATCACACTCTATTTTGATATAAACAAAATAAAAACAAGCCGCCCATACAGCATATCCTCATCCCCTAACCAGACTGAATACTACGACATCACTGTCCGAAGGGTAGAAAACGGCCTGGTATCAAACTTTCTTCTTGATGACATCAAGGAAGGAGATGTGATAGAAAGTTCCGGCCCTTTCGGAACATTTCACTACAACCCGATCATTCATGATAAAACCATGGTATGCCTTGCCGGCGGCAGCGGCATTACACCATTCATGAGTATGATACATGATATCGTCGAAAGGGACCTGGATCGTAACCTGTATCTCTTTTACGGCAATAAAACTCTAGATGATGTCATTATGCACGATCAGCTGACTCGAATATCGAATCAGCACAACCGTATAAATTATATACCTGTTATCGAAAATCCAGCAGATTCATATACCGGGAAAACCGGATTCATTACATCAAAACTGATCAAAGACGAACTGGTGGATATAAATAAGAAAAGCTTTTTCATCTGCGGCCCCCAGGCCATGTATAATTTTTGCCTGCCCGAACTCCACAAGCTGGGTGTTTCTGAAAAAAAAATAAGAAAAGAAATGTATGGGGCGCCGCTCAATATATGGGAATATCCGGGATGGCCGCCTCAAATAACAAAAGATGATGTTTTTACAGTAAAAATTAATGGGGGCATCGATATTGAATTGCCGGCCTGTCGGCCCCTCCTTGAGACACTTGAACAAAACAGGATTACTATCCACGCATTATGCCGTTCCGGAGAATGCAGCATGTGCCGGGTTAAAGTATTATCCGGTAAAGTGTTCCAGCCTGCTGACGTTCCTGTGCGGGCATCTGACAGGCAATTTGGATATGTACATTCATGCATGTCTTATCCGATTGAAAATCTTGAAATTATGCTGTGATTAAATCGTTTTATTGTAATTGATTCAGCTTCTTATAAGCCGTAACGGCGGAAATATCTGTTTTCCTTCAGGCTTGCATTTGCGATAGATATCAAACCTGTAACCATTATGTAATATAGCAAACAAATGACCGTCAATCTTGCCGGTAATTCTATCTATTGCAGGTTTCCAGAGCTCTCCGTAATATTGGATAAGAATATTGATCCCGACTTCACTGCCGTTTTCATTTTTAACTGCGTATTCAGTGTGAAATGTATATTCTGATGGCAATCCGTTCTCTAAATCAGTCTTTTTTTGCTCTCTACTTAACCCCGGCTCAATCATTGCGCCTCCGAATAAAATTAAAATTTAACTTTTTCACCTGTTGCCCGCCACAAACATAAACAGTGTTAACGCATGACACGTATGTTTATAGCAACTAACGTGCCAGCACCCGCTATTTATTATTATTATGAATTATCAATGGATTAAATAAAGAGAAAACTCCAATGAATGCCCGATTATGAAATAAAATCCATAGTCATTGTGAAATAAAGTACATACCCCAAAAAATATACTCCGAAAACAATCACTACACCATCGCTACAAATGATCAATTCACTTCTCACCACAATGCCTCACCCTTTAAACGCGCTCTCAATTATTGACACCTATAATGCTTTGGCATATTAGACAGGATGCTGAAATATCGATTTTGAGAAAAAATCACCTTTAAAAAAAGTAAAAGCCGGAATGTGTTCAAAAAGCCATGCCAAAAAATCAACACATGAAAATAGAAAAATGAGGGCCAACGTCAGCCTGAAAATACTCGTCCATAGTATGATTGATTTCCTTGAGCGTTTTGGAGACCCGTTCCTTATGGGAAAAGAATTCTATTCTGTTATTGGGCAGGGTGATGGTAAAAAAAAATTATACTGTCTGCTTGAGGCTGTGGGATATCAAAATGATCCGGAAAGTTTTTTTAATGAACTTTTAAGGAAGCTTTCAAAAACCGGTAGAAAAAAAATTGCCATTAACAATCTGGTCATGCCTCATCTTCTTTTGGTATCAGTTCTTGAAAAAATCATGCCCGGCAATGGGCTTATTTCAATCAAAAACACCGATAACCTGGAAAAAGCGATAAATGCCAATATACCTGAAAATACGCGAAAGGACTTGCAGAAGGTCATTGAAACATATCCGGTCAGGCTGTCTATGCACATTATTCGACAGGCTGCAGTGTCTAATAATGTCGCAAGCCAGTATTTGCCATTTGTCGAAGAACTCGACGCTGTGGGGCATATAGATACCTGGGTCGGACAGTTCCAAAAAGGAATTCTGGAGCAGATGTACCAAAACAGGGTTGTTTTTCTTTTAAACATGAGCTGTCCTGTCTACTGCAGATTCTGTTTTCGAAAACATAAGGATTCCCGAAAAGCACCTAATCCATCGACAGATGATGTAAAAGCAGCCGTGGAACATGTAAGGAAAGCACCATCCGTCAAGGAGGTCCTTATTACCGGAGGCGATCCTTTTTTAAGCCGCGAAAACTTGGAATGTGCAATAGACGGTCTTATGAAGGTTCCACATGTTCAGACCCT
The DNA here is from genome assembly GCA_019307665.1 of Deltaproteobacteria bacterium. Classification (GTDB taxonomy): domain Bacteria; phylum Desulfobacterota; class Desulfobacteria; order Desulfobacterales; family SURF-7; genus JAFDJC01. The sequence continues at coordinate 9,300 of JAFDJC010000023.1, forward strand.
GCGGCTTGCCACTCGTTCCATCGCATATTATCCATATCTTTTTTTGGCTGATGACTCAGCCTGCCTGAGGTATCTAAAGCAAAAAAACCTTGCGCTTCAGGATAACGGAAAATGCATGGAGGTTGCCACACACTTTATTCATCCCGACGAAATATCACCTGAAAGCATTGAAATTATTTTAAATCTAAGAAAAAATGGAATTAACGTCTATGTCCAGACGCCTATTTTAAAAAATTGTAATGACAAGGGGCTTGAATTGATCAGACTGTTCCGCCTTTTAAGGGGTGCTGGTGCTGAACTTCACTATATCTTTACACCCTGCAGTCCTATTCATGGAAACAGCATTTATCGGACGTCAATTTCAAAAGGAATGTCCATCGCCGGATACCTGCGGGCACATCTATCCGACCGTGCGATACCAAAGATTTCCACGGCAACGCCCATCGGAAAAGTGGAGTGGCATACAAGCGGTTGGGCAGTGGAGCAGGATAAGGACAATAAAAATTTTATATGGATCAGAACATCTTATACGCCCGGTTATTTTAATGCATTCGCACCGCTTGCCAACGAACTTGAAAATATCAGGATTAATAAAGAGGGAACAATTGATATTCGGTTCATGGCAACAATCGGTGATGACGCTCTATTCCTGGGTTCAATGCCCCCAAGACCTTTTCCCAAAAAAAACATAAATATCCGGAATAAGCTGGAAGAATTGAAATCAGTCATACTAAATCACCCATCGAAGCGGCACTCGATTGTTGAAACCGGGTTAAAAACTCTCTCCCGCCTCCATGAGACACGGGTTGAAATCAATGCAGAAGCAGGAGAAGAAGAACTTGATTATATCCAAAAAGATGACAGGATTACCGATGTCGTAATTTTATTAAAAAAAAATGACGTTGAATCTATTTTAGAGATCAGCAGTATCATAAAAAAACTTTACAATATCCGGCATGTAAACGCTGTGCGGCTGCGCAGCATGAAACATAATTATACACCTACAATTTACACACCTGCTGTAATCAACAAACTCGGGACCCTCAATAAGCTAACCATCGTAAACCCACAAAGAATTGAGATAGAAACCCAGTTTCTTACGGCTGATGAAATCAAACCGGAACATAGAGAGCTTACCAGAAGTTTGAACAACAGAGGCATAACCGTTTACAATAATACGCCTCTTTTGGGAGGAATAAACGATTCTCCTGATGAAATACAGAACCTCGCCTTTTTATTAAGACAGGCAGGGGTTGAATTTCATCATCTTTATGTCTCCGGACTGACGATTCAAAACAAGTGGAATAAAAACCACCCTGTTGACATGTTTGATATCATCGACATTGCTGCACGAATCAGAAGAGATGGGAGCGGCAGAGAGATTCCTCGATATATGATCCGCACATTCCTTGGCGAAGCGGATTATGGCCTAACATCATCTTTTATTAATAACGACGGACAGATATCAGTGAAACTCCCTTGCTACGACATGGCTTATTTTAAAAGTATGAACCCTGATTTTTCATGGCCTGAAAACGTCACAACAGACAAAAATGAAAAACCGATCATCCCGGTTTCAGGGTTGATACAATCCATCAGTTTTCCGATTTAATAAAAAAATAATTTTGTTAGGATTTTCCCTTTTATGACGCTACAATTAGTTTCGTATGTGAGTTGGTTTCAAGGGCTTTGTTGACAGTGCTTGATGCTTTTTCAGGCGTATTGTTTATTTCAGAGAGATGAGCGAGAATCACGTGAGTTAACCCATCGTGTTTTATTTCTTCAAGAAGTTTTTTTGTATCTTCATTTGACAGATGGCCTGTTCTGCTTGTTATCCGCTGCTTCAGCGGCCAGGGATAAGGTCCTTCCTCAAGCATTACAGGATCATGATTCGCTTCAAGAACCAGTATATTGCACCCCTTAAGATGTTCCCTTACAACAGATGTAGAAAGTCCGAGATCTGTTGCAATGCCGATTTTAAGGCCGTTCTGCTTTATCGTAAAACAGGCCGGATCTTTTGCATCATGTGAAACAGAAAACGGGTGTATGTCAAGTTTCCCGATTGTAAATCGTTTTCCACATTCAAAAAGGTATTTTGAATGAAGTTTTCCCAACTGTTTTGAAGCAGTTGTTAACGTTTTGGTACTGATATAGACTGGCAGCTTATAACGCCTTGACAGTACTCCAACACCGAGAATGTGATCTGAATGCTCATGGGATACAAGAATCGCGTCAAGATTTTCAGGCGCGAACCCCACCGACTCCAGCCTTTGTTCGATTTGTTTTCCTGAAAGGCCGGCATCTACAAGTATTGAAGTCGAAGCATCTGATATGAGGATGGCATTTCCCTTGCTGCTGCTTGCAAGAACTGAAAGGTAAAGGTTTCCCTTTTTAATGTTTTGGTGGTCTTTGTCGATGAGTATACAGGCTTCCATGTTGACAGGCTATTTAAATCCCGGTATGGCCGAACCCGCCTTGGCCCCGTTGGGTTTCATTCAGTTCTTCCACAATAACCGGTTTAAGTTGATAGACTCTTTGAATCACCATCTGGGCTATTCTGTCTCCCCGCCGAAATGTATAGGGCTTATTCCCGAGGTTGATGACGGCGATTTTTACTTCTCCCCTGTAGTCGGAATCTATTGTTCCGGGTGAGTTAATAAGGCCGATACCATGTTTTGAAGCAAGTCCGCTCCTTGGGCGAATTTGTGCTTCAAATCCTTCAGGAATTGCAATGGCAAAACCTGTAGGAATAAGAGAGATTCTGCCGTGTTCAAGTGTCAGATCATTTTCAAGGGCAGCACAAAGGTCCATCCCTGAAGAATGTTTGGTCATATAAGAGGGTAAAGGAATGTCTTCATCGGCATCAGGCCGGAGTCTAAGAAATTTTAACAGGGGTTGTTGTTGGTCCATTTTTTAATTAAAGCTGTTTAAAAGGTTTTCAAACGGTTCCTTATCGGCAATCGGCCCAAGCAGAGAAATAGCCGGTTTTATGCTGTCAAGAAGCATGCCGGCCAGATTAAGAATGTCGTTTTCGGTTACAGATTCGATTGAAGCAATTATTTTTTCAAGAGATATCTGGTGGTTAAAATATATTTCATTCTGTGCCAGCCTGACCATCTGGTTATCTGTACTTTCAGAGGAAAGAAGGATTCCTCCCTTAATAAACTCTTTGGCATCCTGCAATTCAGAGGCATCAACCGAATTTTTTTTAAGTTTCTTAAGTTCATTCAATAATATTTCAGTTGCTTCGGAAGCTTTTGCCGGAGAAACGCCGGCATAGACACCGAACATGCCGGTGTCTGCATGCGAAGATATAAATGAATAAACTGAATAGGCAAGCCCTCTACGTTCGCGAATTTCCTGAAACAATCTTGAACTCATGTTGCCGCCTAAAATTGTATTCATAACTGAAAGTGCATATCTGTCAGGGCTCGTTGTGCTGAGCCCTTGGCACCCGATACCGATATGAACCTGTTCCAGCTTTCTCTCCGTCACCATTGTCCTGGAATTCGCTCTTGGAGTATGTCGCTCAGGAAGACCATTGCTTCGCTTAACTGTTTTAAATGCCGGTCCTACAAGGTCCACAATACGGTCATGCTCAACATTTCCGGCAATTGAAATTATGATTTGGTCAGGTTGATAAAAGCGATGAAAGAAATCTTTTATCATCTTTGAATCAAAACTTATGACGTTTTCTCGTGAACCAAGTATAGAACGTCCTAGAGGATTGTCCCCCCAGAAATTTTTTCCGATGATGGTATGAATATAATCTTCGGGGCTATCTTCAGTCATTCCAATTTCTTGAAGGATAACAGGACGTTCTTTTTCAACTTCCTCGGGATCGAATCTGGAGTTAAGGAAAATGTCAGAGAGTATCTCAACCATTGTTTCAAGATGCGCATCGATTACTTTTGCATAATAACATGTAATCTCCATGGATGTAAAAGCGTTTGTATGGCCTCCAATGGCATCGAACTCTTTTGCGATCTGATACGCCGTCCTTTTTTCCGTCCCCTTAAAGATCATATGTTCAATAAAATGAGACAGGCCGTTTTGGTCAGGGAATTCATCTCGCGCACCTGCATTAACCCAGACACCCATAGATATCGAACGGGCATAATCGATCTTTTTTGTCAGAATTCTGATGCCGTTATCGAGTATGGTTTTATTTGTCTTTTGGGCCATCCTGTTCTTCCATCGCAGCCTTAAGGCTCAGGCGTATTTTGCCGTTGTTTATTTCAAGAACTTTAACTTTGATTACGTCCCCCTCTTTTACAATATCGGTTACGCTTTTAACACGGTATGACGCAAGCTGTGAGATGTGTACGAGACCGTCAGTGCCGGGAGTTATTTGAACAAATGCTCCGAAATCAGTAGTTTTGACAACAGTGCCTTCATAAATAACGCCGACTTCAGGCTCCATGGTAATTTCTTTCACTCTTTCCAGTGCTGCATCGCTGTCAGCCTGAGACACGGCCGAAATTTTAACCAGACCGGTATCATCTACCTCTATCCTTGTGTTGGTTTCAGCCTGAAGAGCACGGATTACTTTGCCACCAGGACCGATAATGTCTCTGATTTTATCAGGATTGATATTATGTGAAATATTTTTAGGTGCATATGGAGAAAGCTCTTCACGATGATTGTCGAGTGTCTCAATCATTTTATCCAAAATATGCAGACGCCCATGGCGTGCCTGCTCAAGCGCTTTTTCGAGGATCTCTTTTGAAAGCTCTTTGATTTTAATATCCATCTGCAATGCGCTTATACCTTCTTTGGTGCCTGCCACCTTAAAATCCATGTCTCCGAAATGATCTTCATCGCCAAGGATGTCGGACAGGATTACAACTTTATCGCCTTCCGATACGAGGCCCATTGCAATACCTGAGACCGGAGCTTTGATAGGAACGCCACCGTCCATCAAGGCCAGGATTCCCGAACATACCGTTCCCATGGATGAGGAGCCGTTTGACTCAAAAACTTCCGAGACAATACGAATGGTATAATCAAACACCTCCTTTTCAGGCAGTACGGCTTCGATGGCACGTGTTGCCAGTGTTCCGTGACCGATGTCACGCCTGCTAGGGCCCATCATTCTTCGTGCTTCACCTACAGAATATGGTGGGAAGTTATAATGGAGCATGAACGGCCTGAACTCTTCTCCGCTTAAGGTCTCCAGCCTTTGCTCATCCTGACCTGAACCTAAAGTCAGTACGCCAAGCACTTGAGTTTCACCTCTTGTGAACAGGGCGCTCCCGTGAGGTCTAGGCAAAATCCCGACTTCACAATTAATCGGTCTGACTTCGTCAAATTTTCTTCCGTCTATGCGCTTCCCGTCGTTTAAAACCATGTCCCTGCTTACTTTATTTCTTAGGTCGTGAAGAATTCCGTATACCTCATTAGACCTTTCGGCATATTCATCTCCAAGACTTTCGAGTATATCAGCATTCAGTGCCTTAACCGCTTTGCCTCGATCCATTTTATCAGGTATCGTAACAGCTTCACGAATGCGCTGACTTGCCTCTGATGCTATCTTTTCTGCAAGCACTTCATCCTTTTCAACTGTTGGACGGGGTCGTTTTTCAACACCGGCAGCACTTTTAAGTTTTTCCTGAATTTCGATAATAGGCTGCATTGCTTTATGGCCATAAAAGATAGCTTCCAACATGTCGGCTTCGCTGACGATTTTTGCATTGCCTTCAACCATCACAACGCCTGTCTTTGACCCTGCAATCACAATGTTAATGTCGCTGTTCTCACACTGACTGATAGTCGGATTGGCAATAAGCTGTCCGTCTACACGGCCAACACGAACAGCTCCAATAGGACCGTCAAACGGAATATCGGATATTTCCAGCGCGGCTGATGCGCCTATCATTGCCAGAATATCGGGGTCATTTTCTTTGTCCATTGAAAGTACCGTCGCAACCACCTGGGTTTCAAAACGATATCCGTCCGGGAAAAGCGGACGGATGGGACGATCGATCAGTCGGCAGGTTAATGTTTCCTTTTCACTTGGTCTACCTATTTCACGCCTGAAATAATTTCCGGGTATCCTGCCTGCTGAATAGATTTTTTCCTGACATTCTACTGTAAGAGGTAGAAAGTCGCCTTCTCTTTCTGTGTTGGCGGAAACGACAGTAACCATGACGACTGTCTCTCCATAAGTTACCACAACCGAACCGGATGCCTGCTTTGCGACTTTGCCTGTCTGGATGCTAAGGGTTTTTCCCTCAATGTCTGTATTAAATGTATGTTCCATGTTAAATAATCTCCTGAAAGGGGCTAATATAAAAATGTATACGAAAGCACACTGTCGCCTGCACCGCCCCCTGCGGCAACCGGAAACCTGATATCACGGTTTTAAGAATCGTGAGGCAGGACATGACTTTTACCTGCCTGCTTATCGCTTGAAGCTGACTATCTTCTCAGCTTCAATTCTTTGATAATTGAACGGTAACGGTTTATATCTTTGTTTTTAATGTAGTTTAAAAGCTTACGACGCCTTCCCACAAGGATCAAAAGTCCTCTTCTTGAATGGTGATCCTTTTTATGAATCTTTACATGATCGGTGAGGTAGGTGATCCGTTCTGTTAATAGCGCAATCTGAACCTCAGGGGAACCTGTATCCGAATCATGCTGCTTGAACCGTCCGATTATATCCTTTTTGCTGTCAGTTGTAAGTGTCACTTTTTCCTCCTGTATAATTAAGAAAATAAATAATCATTACAATAAATTTTTTGGAAAAACACAGCAGTAGTCATACTGCTCGGTTTCGCCGGTGTTTTCAAGAACAGCCAGAAGATTATTTTCCTTGCCTATAATCTTTATAAAGTTTTTAAAAGCGCTGCTTTTTTTTTCAATAAACGGCATGTTTTCCAGATCTTTGGCAGTTATTTTTCTGCCGGCTATTATTTTTTCAGATAAATTCGTATCCGAAATATACCCAGCCATTCCAATCACTGCATTGGCCATGCTGATGATCCTCTCAGACAACATTCCTGACGTGGAAAGCATTTCAACCTCCTGAAGGTCGCATGCCTGGTTGATTGAAAAACCACAGCTCTCAATCCGTCTCAAACTTTTCAGGTGCCCTCCACAGCCGAGTCTTTTTCCTATATCAGCGCAAAGGGTTCTGATATAGGTGCCTGACGAACAGGATACTTCAAAATGAATCTTCGGTATATCGATATCTGAAATTTTCAGATAGTGTATTAAAATTTGCCTGGGCGGTTTTTGGATCGGCTTCCCCTGGCGTGCCAGCTTGTAAAGGGGTACACCTTTGTGTTTCAATGAAGAAAAAACCGGTGGAGCCTGTGCCATAGAGCCTTCAAACTCTTTAAACACCTCCCTGATTCTCTGACTGGTCAGTTCGATGCTGTCGCAGACCGCCGTTGTTTTCCCGGTGGCATCCTGAGTATCTGTCTCCTTTCCAAGATATAGTACCGCCTTGTATTTTTTGTCTCCCGCAAGAAAAAACCTTGCCAGTCGGGTAGCCCTGTTAATACAGCATACCATCACACCGGTGGCTAAGGGGTCAAGAGTTCCGGTATGTCCTGCCTTAAGTGCGCCGGTAATTTTTTTTAAACGTGCCACCACCTTTGCAGAAGTGGTGCCGGCAGGCTTATCAATAATAATTATTCCGTTTTCCTCAGACTGCATCAATGCTTCACCAGAATCAGAAGTCCTCAGCCAGACTCAATATTCTGGGTTTAATTGTCGTTAAAGAGGACTTGATATTGAAGCCTGCTGAGCTCATGTGTCCTCCTCCGCCAAAAGCGGTGGCGATTGCAGAAACATCTACCGTTCCGTTTGATCGAAGGCTGATATGGAATTCTCGTTCTTCATCCGGAGATTTATGGCCGCCGTTTTTGCTTTCAAAAATAAGTGCTGCCACCTTGACATCTTCCAAATGTCTGGCATAATTTATCACTCTGCCCACATCCTCCCTTTTTGTACCTGTTTTATCAAGCATTTCCTGTGTTAGCTCCATGATAGACATTTTGCCGTTTTCAGACACCTCTATCGATTCAATTACCATACTAAGGAGTTTTATACGGCTAATTGAGTAAGTGATGTAGACATGGTTTGCGATAAAATTCGGATCAACTCCCATATCGACCATTTCCGCACAAATAGAGAAGGCGGCTTTGTTTGTATTTGAAAAACGAAAAGCTCCGGTGTCCGTCATGATCGCCGTATAGATGGAAAATGCCATGGAACGGGTTATCGTAATTTCCATTTTTTTAATAAGTCTGTATATGATTTCAGCTGTCGCACAGGCAGATGAATCGATCAGCTGACAGGTGCCGAAACCGGTATTGGTAATATGATGATCGATATTAATTATTGAAGGAATAAGACTGATGTTATCAGCAATTTTTCCTGTTCGCTGCAAATCACTGCAATCAAGAATAACAGCTGTGTCATACTTATCTGTTGAGTCGATTGATTGTCTTGCCGTAGGCTGTCAGAGCAAGCCCCATCGCGATCTGTGACCCGAGAGCATCTCCGTCAGGGTGAATGTGAGATGTCAGAAGAATATTTCGGCTGTTTTTTAAGTTTTCTATAATATTATGCATAGTCTTTTTTCAAACCTTCTATCAAAGAATCTATATGCGAACCATAATCGAATGAGTCGTCATAGTAAAATTTAAGGTCAGGCATATAACGGAGACCCAGTTTTTCAGCAAGCGTTCGCTTGATAAATCCCAAAGCACTTTTAAAGCCTTCGATTGTATCATTTTTTTTGTTACCATTCTTTTGACAACCGGTTGCTACGAAATAGATTTTTGCAATCCTGAGATCCCGAGTCATTTTAACGCTTGTAATCACAACTTTTTTAAGGCGGGGATCATTAATGTCCAAATTGAGCAGTTCAGAGAGTACTTTTTGGATCTGACTGCCCACACGATCTGCTCTGCTGTATGATGTCATAAGTTTATAATTTCCATTTTTGTATCGACAATCTCAGCCAGCCCGATCTCGTCCGCCATATTAAACATCTTGTCAATTTTAGAGTTGATCAACATACGATCATTCCCTGCCAGCGAAAACCCTATTTCCGCTTTTTGGTAAACATCATTTGCGCCGACTTCGGCAACCGATGCATTGAAGCTGTTTCTCAATCTTGCGATGATCGCTTTAACGATTTTTCTTTTTCCTTTCAGACTGCGAGTGTCATACAGTCTGAAAGTAATAATACCAATACCCACAACCATTTTATTCCATTGTCGGTTTTATCTCTTCGAGATAGTAACATTCAATTTCATCATTGACTTTTATATCATTGAACTTTTCAATGCCTATACCACACTCATACCCGACCCGTACTTCCTTGGCGTCATCCTTGAACCGCCTGAGTGACTCTATCTTACCGTCATGTACGACAACTCCGTCACGGATAAGGTGGGTACGTTGTCCTCTTTCGATTTTCCCGTCAGTGACATAAGATCCTGCAATGGCGCCTACTTTCGGAATAACAAACACCTCACGAATTTCAGCTCTGCCCAGAATTCGTTCTTCAAATTTTGAGTCCATCATACCTGTCATTGCGCTTTTAATATCTTTTATTGCATCATAAATGATATTGTAAAATCGCATATCAACATTTTCTTCTGATGCCAAATCGTGAATCTTGGTGGCGGGTCGGACATTGAATCCAATGATGATAGCGTTTGAAACAGCAGCCAAAGAGATATCTGATTCGTTGATAGTACCGGTTGCAGAGTGTATAATTTTTATTTTAACCTCATCGCCGGACAATTTTATAAGGGATTCCTTAAGCGCTTCAATTGTGCCGTGGACATCAGCCTTAATGATCAGGTTAAGATCCTTAACTTCATTTTCCTGCATCTGTTCAAATAGCCCCTCGAGGCTCAGTCTGCTTGATTTTGCAAGTTCTTTTGAACGTTGTTTCTGAATTCTATACTCACTGACCTGTTTAGCGTCCTTCTCATCATCTATGACCACCAATTCCTCGCCGGCATCGGGAACGCCATTTAGTCCAAGCACTTCCACAGGTGTTGAAGGAGTTGCTTTTTCAATGACGTTGCCTTTATCATCCAGCATGGCACGGACTTTACCGTAATGCAGCCCGCACACAATAGACGCTCCCGCCTTCAGAGTGCCTTCCTGGATAAGTATGGTAGCTACCGATCCACGCCCTGAATCGAGTTTTGATTCTATAACATGCCCTCTGGCAGGCTTATTGGGGTCTGCTTTTAACTCCAGCATTTCAGACTGGAGCAGTATCATATCGAGAAGTTCGTTGATTCCTGTTTTCTGTTTTGCTGATATGTTAACAAAAATGTTTTCGCCGCCCCACTCTTCTGATAAAATGCCATAATCGGACAGGCCTCGTTTTACCATTTCCGGATCAGCGTTTTCCTTATCTATTTTATTAACAGCTACAATAATCGGAACGTTCGCAGATTTTGCGTGGTTCATGGCCTCAATGGTTTGCGGCATGACACCGTCGTCTGCTGCAACAACAAGAATAACGATATCAGTCACACTTGCACCCCGGGAGCGCATGGCGGTAAATGCCTCATGCCCAGGTGTATCCAGGAAAACGATCTGTCCTTTTTCAGTTTCCACATTATATGCACCGATATGCTGTGTGATACCGCCCATTTCTAAATCAGTTACGCTCGATTTCCTGATGACATCCAGTAAAGATGTTTTTCCATGGTCAACATGGCCCATAATGGTCACAACCGGCGGTCTTTCAACCAATTGTTCGGGGGCGTCGTCATTGTTTTTATCGACATTTAATATAGAGGCTTCTTCAAAAGCGGCTTTTTCCAGTTCAAAATCAAATTCAGCTGCAACAAGAACGGCCGTGTCAAAATCAATTGTCTGGTTTACAGTGGCCATAACACCCATGGACATAAGTTTTTGAATCATCTCACCGGCTTTAATGCCCATTCTCTTGGAAAGATCCGACAATACTATCGTATCGTCAATTTTTATTCTTCTTTTAATGGCTTTGGGTGTTGTAATCTGTGTTTTAAGGCCGGAAACAGGTTTTATCTTGGCGCCTCTTCTCCCTTTTCTTCCGCGGGCACGATTTCCACCGTAAAGATCTTTTCCTTCAACAACCTCTTTTTTCCTGAAGGAGATTTTCTTTTTTGAAAACTTTTTGTCCGGAACGGCCTCTTCTGCTTCCTGTCGTTTTTTGCGTTTTTTCTTTTTTGTTTCCTTTTCCTCTTTTGGCGGAGCAACCGGTTCTTTGGGCACTTCATCAGGAGAAGGTTTTTCTTTCTCTACTTTTATCTCATCAACGGCAGGCAGTTTAATAATTTTTGCGACAGCAGCCTTTTTTGGCTTTTTGGCCGTTTTTTTAACGGTCTTTTTTTCGGTCGGCTTGGCTGCTTTTTCTTGCTTTTTCCCAGCCGGTTTTTTGACTTTTTCAGGCTTGATCGCCTTTTCCTCCTGGGTGACCTCAGGTTCTGTTTCCACTGTCTCCTCAGGTATAGCAGCTTCTACAGGTGTCTCATTTTTTTCTGCTTTTTTAGCTTCAGGAGGCTCATCCTTTGCCGCTTCTGTTGTTTCGACTTCAGGTTCGATTTCAGGCGCTGGAGCAGCTTCTTCCACTATT